>JAJRTG010000207.1 GCA_024278395.1 Fidelibacterota bacterium
CCGCCCTGGACAACCGCCCGCTCACGTTCGCCGAGTTCGAGGAGAGGCTGAACCAGGTGATCTTCACCTCGGCCACCCCGGGACCGTACGAGCTGCGCCACTCGGAAAAGGTCGTGGAGCAGATCATCCGCCCAACTGGGCTCGTCGATCCAGAGGTGGAGGTCCATCCGGTGCGCGGGCAGGTCGACCACCTGGTCGGGGAGATCAGGAAGGTCGTGGCCCGCGGGGAGCGGGTCCTGGTCACCACCCTCACCAAGCGGATGGCCGAGGACCTGACCGAGTACCTGGTCGAGCTCGGGATCAAGGCGCGCTACCTCCACTCGGAGATCGACACCCTCGACCGGGTGGAGATCCTGCGCGATCTGCGGCTGGGGAAGTTCGATGTGCTCGTGGGGATCAACCTGCTGCGCGAGGGGCTCGACCTCCCCGAGGTGTCGCTCGTCGGGATCCTCGACGCCGACAAGGAGGGGTTCCTCCGCTCGGGGACGTCCCTCATCCAGACGATCGGCCGCGCGGCGCGTAACGTGCGGGGGAAGGTGATCCTGTACGCCGACGTGATGACCGACTCGATCAAGCACGCGGTCGACGAGACGAACCGCCGCCGCGCGATCCAGATCGCGTACAATAAGGCCCACGGGATCACCCCGAAGACGATCGAGCGCGACATCACCGATATCCTGTCGGTGATCCGCGCTCCGCAGGAGGAGTACGCACCGGCGGTTCCGCAGGTGGACGAACTGTCGCGCGAGGAGATCCTGGCGACGATCAAGAAACTGGACCGGGAGATGCACCGCGCCGCGGACCGGCTCGAGTTCGAGCTGGCGGCCAAGCTGCGCGACGAGATCAAGGACCTCAAGAGGAAGCTATGAACGTACTGCGCATCAAGGGAGCGCGCGAGCACAACCTGAAGAACATCGACCTCGAGATCCCGCGCGAAAAGCTCGTCGTGATCACCGGGATCTCCGGATCGGGGAAGAGCTCGCTCGCGTTCGACACGATCTACGCCGAGGGGCGACGGCGCTACGTCGAGTCGCTGTCGGCCTACGCGCGCCAGTTCCTCGGCCAGATGGAGAAGCCGGACGTCGACTTCATCGAGGGGCTTTCTCCCGCGATCTCGATCGACCAGAAGACGCGGTCGCACAACCCGCGCTCGACCGTGGGGACGGTGACCGAGATCTACGACTACCTCCGGCTCCTGTACGCCCGGATCGGGCACCCCCACTGTCCCAAGTGCGGCCGGCCGATCTCGCAGCAGTCGGCGCAGCAGATCATCGACGCGATCATGACCCTCCCGCAGGGGACGAAGGTGCAGATCCTCGCTCCGGTGGTGCGCGGGAGAAAGGGCGAGTACAAGAAGACGTTCGAGGAGCTGCAGCAGGAGGGGTTCACCCGCGTGCGGGTAGACGGGGTGGTGCGCACCCTGTACGAGGAGATCGAGCTCGCCAAGCAGCGCAAGCACACGATCGAGATCGTGGTCGACCGCGTCATCGTCGATCAGAAGAAGCGGGCGAGGATCGCCGACTCGATCGAGACCGCGCTCAAGCACGGGGGAGGGGTGGTGGTGATCCTCACCGCGGACGGCACCGAACACATGTACAGCGAGCACTACGCGTGCGTCCACTGCGGGGTGAGCTACGAGGAGCTCTCCCCGCGGATGTTCTCGTTCAACAACCCCTACGGGGCGTGCCCGGAGTGCGGGGGGCTCGGGTACCGCAAGATCATCGATCCCGAGCTCGTGGTCGATCCGGGGAAGGGGCTCCTGAACGGAGGGCTCCTCCCGTTCGCCAACTCCAAGTCGCGCTGGTTCGAGGGGCAGATGAACGCCGTGGCCGAGCTCCTGCGGATCGATCCGTTCACCCCGCTCGGCAAGCTTCCCAAGGAGAAGCTCGACGCGATCCTGTACGGGACGAACGGGAAGGCGATCTCGTTCGAGTACACTTCGTCCTCCGGGCGCACGCGCACGGTGCGGCGCGCGTTCCCCGGGATCGTTCCCACCCTCGAGCGCTGGTACCGGGAGACGACCTCGCAGGAGTGGCGCGAGGAGCTGGAGCAGTTCATGGCGACCCTCCCCTGCCCTGTCTGCCACGGGGCGCGGCTCAAGCCGGAGGCCCTCGCCGTCACGATCGACGGGTTGAACATCCACGAGGTGACGACCCTATCGATCAGAAGCGCCCTCACCTTCTTCGAGAACCTGGAGCTCTCCCCGCGCGAGGAGATGATCGCCGCCCAGATCCTGAAGGAGATCAAGGCGCGGCTCGGGTTCATGGTCGCGGTCGGGCTCGACTACCTCACCCTGGACCGCCAGGCCGGGACCCTCGCCGGAGGGGAGGCGCAGCGGATCCGGCTCGCGACCCAGATCGGAAGCCAGCTCACCGGGGTCCTCTACGTCCTGGACGAGCCGTCGATCGGGCTGCACCAGCGGGACAACCGGCGGCTGCTGGCGACGCTGAAAGGACTGCGCGACCTGGGAAACACGGTGATCGTGGTCGAGCACGACGAGGAGACGATGCGGGAATCGGACTTCATCGTCGACCTCGGCCCGGGCGCGGGCAGGCACGGCGGGGAGGTGGTCGCCACCGGAACACCGGAGGAGATCGCGGCCTGCGACCGCTCGATCACCGGGCAGTACCTGTCCGGGAAGCGGCGGATCCCGATCCCGGCCAAGCGCCGGACCGGAAACGGGAAGTACCTGCGGGTGCTC
>JAJRTG010000208.1 GCA_024278395.1 Fidelibacterota bacterium
TCTGGGGTGGCGAGCTCGATGTTGTACGCAATCAGGAACTCCCGTGCCCCCACCGCCACCGCTCCGCCGCTCGGATGGGGGCGGGCCGGGCCGAAATCGGGTTTCCACTCCGGAAGGAGCATCTTCTCCGCAAGCCCCTCGAACTCCCCCTTCCTGATCTCGGCCAGGTTGCGGCGCTGCGGAGAGCTAGCCGATTCCTCGTAGAGGTAGACGGGCAGGTCGAACTCCCGGGCTATCCTCTCCCCCATCCGGCGGGAGATGGCGATGCAGTCTCCCATCTCCACACCGCGCACCGGGACCAGCGGGATCACATCCACCGCTCCCATGCGCGGATGGGCGCCGGTGTGCCGCCGCAGGTCGATCAGCTCGAGCGCCTTCCCGGTCAGCCCGAGGATCCCGTCTTCGATCCCGGCCGGGGTTCCGACGAGCGTGATCACCGCCCGGTTGTGATCCGGGTCCATGGAGAAGTCGATAACCTTGCGCTCTGGCCCGCCCGCCGCGGCGACAACCTCCTCCACCACCTCCCGACGGCGCCCTTCGGAGATATTAGGGACGGATTCAACGATCTTATCCCACATCCTCCCCCTCCGGGAGCATGAGCGAGACGACCGCCTCAGCCGCAGGCCTTCCCTCGACCGTCGCCGTCACCTCGGCCTTGACCAACCCCGCCCTCCGGCGGAGCAGGCGCGCCTCCAACCGGAGCTGGTCGCCGGGGATGACCGTCCGCCGGAACCGGGCCCGCTCCACCCCCACGAGGTAGCCCGCCCTCCTCCCCTCGACCCCGGAGAGGAGGAAGGCGGCGGTCTGGGCCATCGCCTCCAGGATCAGCGTCCCCGGCATCACCGCGGGGAGCGGCTCCGGGAAGTGCCCCTGGAAGACCGGCTCGTCGATCGTTACGTTCTTCAACGCGACGACCCGCTCCGCCCCGAGCTCGACGATCCGGTCCACCATCAGATAGGGATAGCGGAGCGGAATGCGCCTTCGTATCTCCTCGATCGAGAGCATCTCCCTACTGCAGGTAGGTGGAGAGCTCGTGCTTCACCTGGTCAGTGATGTCGGTGAGCCTCGCCGTATTGCGGTAGACGATGACGTTCTTCGCCCGCAGGACAAGGTCGTACCCGTTCTTCACCGCCACCTTGTTCGCCGCCTCCACGATCTTGGAGGTCGCCGCCTGGGTGAGGAGCTGGTCGAGCTTGGTGAACGCGTTCTTCACCTGGGTGAAGCGGCTCTGGAACTCCTGCGGGTCGACGACCCCGGTCTGCACCGTCTGCACGAGCTTGTTCATCTCGTCAACCAACGGCTGCGCCTCGTCCTTCAACCGCTCGAGGTCGGATTGAATGTCGGCGAAACCGGGGGCGGCGATCATCTTGTTGATCGTCCCGATGTCGATGTTGAGCTGCGCCTGCAGAAGCTCGACCTGAAGCTGGTTGTACTTGGTCTGATAGTCCTCCTTGGAGATCTTGCTCGCGAGGAAGTCCTGCTGCAGCTTCACTATCTCCGCCTGCTTGTCGAGGGCCTTCTGCCGCAGGTCCTTCACCGCGTCGGTGAACACGGTGAACGCATCCTCGGCGTTGATGTACGCGATCTTGAGGGGGCGGATGGACTGGACCTTCGCTTCGAGGTTATCCACCTTGGTCTTGAGGGCCGCGATCTCGTCCTCGTTCGCCACCCCGCCCGCCGGCATGACGAACGGCAATATGACCGCCACCAAAGCAACGACTAATGCGACGACCGCCACGATCAAACTCGTCTTAGACATATTCTCCTCCTTTTACGAACATGGCTGAATTATAGGTCCATCCTCCCTGGATGTCACCTCTAGAACATCGGGGAGAATCCAAAATCGAAGTGCGGGACCAGGCTCATATCGCTTCCAAGGCTCCACGCGACATCGAGCCGCACGTAGATCCCCGCGGCCTCGATCCCAAACTCGATCCCTGCCGAGCTCTTCACCCCCTCTAAGGTCAACCGATCGAGGTCGACACCCCCGTCAAAGAACAGGGTCGCGGTCAATCCCTCCACGAGCCTGACCCGATACTCCAGATTGGTGTACGCCAAGCGATTCACCGTACTCGACTCCATCCCCCGGATCGTGGTCGAGCCTCCAAGGGTATAAGCCTGAGAGGTCGGCAGGTCCATCCCCAAACCGAGCACGATTCGTGTCGCCAGCACCTGGTCCCGATCCTCGATGAACGGAAGCGCCAGATGCACGGTGGAGAATGACACCCAGCTTAGATCCAGTTTGGAGAATTTCTCCCCGGGGGCGAACCCGCCCGCCTTCTCCAATGAGATGCTCCTCCGGTTTCCGGAGATCGGAAAACGGGGGTTGTCAACGTCATCGTAGCTGAATCCGATCGTCACAGAGTCGATCGGCTGCCAGGTAAGGCTCGTCTCCTCCCGCACCTCCTCGTGCTTATAAGACAGGTTGAGGTCGGTGTAATCGCCCCATGGGTAGCTCACCGACGCCTTCCCCCCGCGGGTGAAGTAGGTCTTCTTCTCCCCGTCGATCGTCTTCTGGTCGCTCTTCCGGTAGATGTCCGCACCGACGCGGTTGAACTCCCGGAAGAACGCGATCGTGCTGTAGCCGAGGTCCCAGGTGGCGCTATGATCCGCGATCAGACCGCGGGTGTAGGAGAGACTGAGGTCCTGACCAGTGCCGAACAGATTCTTCTGGTGATAGTCGATCTTCCCCACCAGCCCTCCGCTCTCCGGGGAA
>JAJRTG010000209.1 GCA_024278395.1 Fidelibacterota bacterium
CTAAAATAGATACGGTCCCGGACGGGTTCAGATTGAGCGGTGAAGGGTGGGGGGAGCCGCTCGACCCGACCCGCCACCGGCCGAAGCTCGAGGTGAAGGGGGTATCCTACGCCGGACTGCGGGTTGAGGAGCGGGACGGGCGCTGGATCGCCCAATGCGTCCTTGATACCTGAGGAGGGGAAGATGGATGAGGAGTTCGCACTCGAACAGGTTCAGGAAACGGAGTGGATCCTTCCGAAGACGGGCAAGATGCGCGTCCCCGGGCGGATATTCGCCGATCCGGAGATGATCGAGGACCTGCGTGCGGAGGTGGGCGGGGAGTGGAGCGCTCTCCGCCAGATCAGGAACGTTGCCAGCCTTCCCGGGATCGTGGTAGCGGCGATCGCCCTCTCCGACGTCCATCCCGGCTACGGGTTCCCGATCGGCGGGATAGGGGCGTTCGATCCGGACGAAGGGGTGGTGGTCGTCGGCG
Organism: Fidelibacterota bacterium; assembly: GCA_024278395.1. Lineage (GTDB taxonomy): Bacteria > Bipolaricaulota > Bipolaricaulia > UBA7950 > UBA9294 > S016-54. Next base: position 473 of record JAJRTG010000209.1, read on the forward strand.
GGGTCGGGTTCGACATCAACTGCGGAGTGCGGTTGATGCGCACCCCTCTCCACCGGGATGAGGTGAAGGACCGTTTGGGGACACTTGCCGATGACCTTTACCGCACCGTCCCCGCGGGCCTCGGCTCAACAGGAAAGCTCAAGCTCTCGCTCTCCGAGATCGACCGGCTCCTCGTCGCCGGAGCGCGGTACGTGATCGACCGCGGCTACGGGATGGAGGAGGACTTGGAATTCATCGAAGAGCGAGGGGCGATCGCTGGCGCGGACCCGACGGCGGTGAGCCGCCGCGCCAAGGAGCGCCAGTTCCGCCAGGTGGGGACCCTCGGAGCCGGGAACCACTATCTCGAGGTGCAGTACGTGGAGGAGATCTTCGACCAGCCCGCGGCACAGGCCTACGGCCTGCGGGTGGATCAGATCGTCGTGGCGATCCACACCGGCTCCCGCGCCCTCGGCCACCAGATCGGCCAGGACTACCTGAAGGAGATGGAGGTCGCGACGCGCAAGTACGGGATCGAAGTGCCTGAGCTCGAGCTCGTCTGCGCCCCGATAGAAAGCCCCGAGGGCAAGCGTTATCTGAGCGCCGTCGCGTGCGGGGCGAACTGCGCGTTCGCCAACCGGGAGGTGATCGGGCACCTGGTGCGCGAGTCCTTCGCCCGCGTCCTCGGGCTGCGGCCGGAGGAAGTGAGGCTCGTCTACGACATCGGACACAACAACGCCAAGTTCGAAGAACACGTCGTGGACGGCGAGATACGCACCCTGCTCGTCCACCGCAAGGGCTCGACGCGTGCCTTCGGGCCGGGGCGGGAGGAGTCCCCGGCCCCATACCGAAAGGTCGGCCATCCGACCCTGGTCGGAGGGACGATGTGGACCGCCTCGTACGTGATGCGCGGGACGGAAGTCGGGATGGAAAAGACGTTCGGAAGCGGGGTGCACGGTGCTGGTCGGGCCGTCTCCCGACGCAAGGCGGCGAAGCGCTACTTCGGGAAGGAGATCGAACAGGAGATGCGCTCCCGCGGGATCATCCTGCGCGCCCACTCCATGCGCGGGGTGGCCGAAGAGGCGCCCGGTGCGTACAAGGACGTGGAACGGGTGGTGAAAGCGGCGCAGGCGGCCGGGATCAACCGGCTGGTCGCCCGCTTGCGCCCCCTTGCGGTGATCAAGGGCTAGCCTGGTGGTGCGAGAAGGCGCGGGAGTTCTCGACGATCGCCCGCGCCAGCTTCTTCGGGTCGTGCTTGACGGTCAGCTTTCCCTCGAGCTGCGCCGTCCCGATGAGATCGGCGCGGATCACCGTCAACCCGTATTCGTTGTCGTCCCGAATGTCGTCCTCGACCGGGGCCGCGCGCTCCTCCTGATACCCGGCGAGGATCTCCTTCGGCGGGAGGGCATCGTTAACCAGTATGCTGTCGAATGAACGGACCGAGATGTATTGATCGAGGACGCGGAGGTGGTCGCACAGGGTGAACCCGTCGGTCTCCCCGGGCTGGGTCATCAGATTCGCCACGAGCATCTTCTCCGCGGGAGCCTTCTCGATCTCGTCCGATATACCGTCTACGAGCAGGTTCGGGATGATGCTTGTGAACAGGCTTCCCGGGCCGAGAAGGATCAGATCGGCGCGGGAGATCGCCTCCAGGACCTTCTCGTACGGCTTGACGTTTTCGGCGGCGAGGGCGATCTCCTCGATCCTCCTCGGATCGGCGCTTATCCTGCTCTCCCCCTCCAGCCGCTCCCCGTCCTCCATGCGCGCGACGAGATGGGTCTTGGTGAGGGTGGCGGGGAGCACCTCCCCGCGGATGGCGAGGACCTGGCTCATCGCCTCGATCGCCCGGTCGAACCCCCCCGTCGCCTGCTCCAGCCCGACCAGGAGCAGGTTGCCCAGAGAATGCCCGGCGAGCTCCCCCCCGCCGCGGAACCTGTGCTGAAGGAGCTCGGCCATTCGTTCCTCGTCGGCGGCCAACGCGAGGATGCAGTTCCGCACGTCTCCCGGAGGGAGGACGTCGAGCTCGGCGCGCAGCCTTCCCGAGCTCCCCCCGTCGTCCATCACCGTGACCACGGCGGTGATGTTCGCCGTCTTCTCCTTCAGTCCGCGCAGCAGGGTGGAGAGTCCGGTCCCGCCCCCGAGGGCGACGACCCGGGGTCCCCGCTCGAGGAGCCGGGTGCGGAAGATCATGTCGGATGGCTTCTCCCGTCTGCCCGGTGCGACCCCGCGGGCGATCGAGCGGACGAGCCGGTTCAGCCCGAGCCCGAATCCGAATATCCCGAGGATCATGGCAAGGGAGACGATCACCCCGCGGGCGGTGGGGCTCTTCGGGAGGAGCTCGTACAGCCGCCGCACCCGCTCCGCGCCGATCACCTCCAACAATCCGAGGACGAAGACCCCCATCGACGCGAGGGAGAGGAGCACCCATCGCTTGATCTGCATTCCGGGGTAGAGCCAGCGCAGCCCTCCGGGGAGCCTGAGCTTCATCCCGTTCTCCCCCCGGTTACGAGCTTGACCCGCCCTTCCCCGAGGATCTCCGTCAGGGCCTGCCGGAGCCGTTCCGACCCTGAGACCCGGAAGCGCTCAGCGGCGAGGACCTCGATTCCGGCGCCGTCGTCCGTCTCCACCCGGAAGAGGACCGGCAGATCTCCGTTCTCCTTCATGAGGCGCTCCGCAAGTTCGTTAAGCCTGTCGGGGAGGACCTCCTCCTCCTTCAGGCTGATCACAAGCAGGGCACTCCCCCGCTTTGAGAGCTCGTTGAGCGGGAATACCTCCTGTACGACCAGGTTCGGGGTCCCGTTGCGCACCCCGGAGAGGACGCGCATCCCGACGAGCTCGTCCACCGCGAGGAGCCTACCGGACGCCTCCAGGACCCGGGGGAAGACCGTCGCCTCCACCTCCCCCCGGTCGTCCTCGATCGTGACGAACGCCATCGGATCACCGTTCTTCGTCGCGATCTTGCGGAGGGCCTTGATCCTCCCGCCGATGAGCGCCTCGCTCCCCTCCGGGAGGGAGGCGACCGCGGTGAGGGGGGTCGCGTAGAGGGATAGGGTGTCGCGGTGGCGGTCGAGGGGGTGGGCGCTCACGTAGAGTCCGAGGAGCTCCCGCTCAAACGTGAGGAGCTCCTCCTGGGAGAACTCGTCCGTCGGGACACCGGGATCGACCGGGAGTGCGTCCGTCACCTCGAAGAACGAGCGCTGTCCGCTCACCCGCTCACGGCGGGTGAGCTGCATCAGTTCAATCCCCTCGGAGAGGCGGGCGAGCAATCCCTTACGCGTGTGCCCGAGGGAGTCGAACGCCCCCGCCTTGATCAGCGCCTCCAGCGCCTCCCGGTCGACCCCGTCCCCGTCCACCCTGCGGCACAGGTCGAAGAACGACTTGTACCCGTCCCCGCGGGCGGCGATGATCCGCGCGATCGCCCCGAGCCCGACGTGCTTGATCGCCCCGAGCCCGAACCGGATCCGCCCCTCGGCCACCGGGGTGAAGTCCCGCTCGCTCTCGTTGATGTCCGGCGGGAGGACCTCGATCCCCATCTCCTTGCACTCGCCGATGTATTCGGCGACCTTGTCCGTGTCCCCCTGCACGCTCGAGAGCAGGCTCGCCATGAAGTGGGTCGGGTAATGGGCCTTGAGGTAAGCGGTCCAGTAGGAGACGAAGGCATAAGCGGTGGTGTGCGACTTGTTGAACCCGTAGCGGGAGAACTTCTCCATCTCGGCGAACGTCTGGGTCGCCTTGTCGCGCGGGATCCCGTTGGCGACGCACCCTTCGATGAACTTCTCCCGGAGGCTCGCCATGATCTCCTTCTTCTTCTTCCCCATCGCCTTTCGCAGGATGTCCGCCTCGGCGAGCGAGAAGCCGGCCAGCTTCTGCGCCATCAGCATAAGTTGGTCCTGATAGATGGGAAGGCCGTACGTATCGGCGAGGACCTCCCGCAGGCTCGGATGGGGATAGGTTACCGGCCGACGGCCGTGGCGGCGCTCCACGTACTCGTCCGTCATCCCGCTCTCGAGCGGGCCGAGGCGGTACAGGGCGAGGAGCGCGATCAGGTCATCGAACCGGTCCGGCTGGACCCGCTTGATCAGCCCGGTCATCCCCGAGCTCTCCAGCTGGAAGATCCCGGCCGTCTTCCCCTCCCTGAGCAGTGCGAACGTCTTTTCATCGTCGAGCGGGACCTTATCGAGGTCGACTTCGATCCCGGCCCGGGCGCGCAGGGACCGGCAGGTGTCGTCGATCAGGGTCAGGTTCCGCAGCCCGAGGAAGTCGAACTTCAACAGCCCGACCGCCTCGACGTCGGTCATGTCGTACTGGGTGACGCACTCCCCGTCGGTGAGCCGGAGGAGCGGGACGTGGTTTATCAGGGCGTCCGGGGCGATAACCACCCCGGCGGCGTGGGTGGAGGTGTTGCGGGAGAGCCCCTCGAGACGCAGGCCGATGTCGATGATCTGACGCACCTTCTCGTCCGACTCGTACAGCTCGCGCAGCTCGGCCACCTTCTCCACCGCGACCTTCAGCCGGTATCCGAACGGGATCAGTTTCGCCAGCCGGTCGGTGACCGCGTACGGGACGCCGAGCACCCGTCCCACGTCCCGCACCACGCTGCGGGCGGCCATCCGGTCGTAGGTCGCGATCTGGGCCATCTTCTCTTTGCCGTATTTGTTCTGAACGTACTGGATCACCCGGTCGCGGCCGCGCACGCAGAAGTCGATGTCGAAGTCCGGCATGCTGATCCGCTCCGGGTTGAGGAACCGCTCGAAGATCAGGTTGTACTTGAGGGGATCGACGCGGGTGATTCCGAGGGAATAGGCGACGAGGCTCCCGGCGGCCGATCCCCTCCCCGGTCCGACCGGGATCCCCTCCTCGCGTGCGAACCGGACGAAGTCCCACACGATCAGGAAATAGGTGGCGTAGTTCATCCGCTCGATCACGGAAAGTTCGTATTCGAGCCGCTCCTTCACCTTTCCGTCCACCTTCCCGTAGCGCTCCTCCGCCCCCCGGTACGCCAGCCTGCGCAGATAGGAGTTCGGGTCGGACTCCCCTTCCGGGAGGACGAACGGGGGGATCATCGTGTGGCCGAACGGGATCTCGAGGTTGCACCGGTCGGCGATGGCACGGGTGTTCTCGATCGCCTCCGGGACATCGGCGAAGAGCTCCTCCATCTCGTCCCCGCAGCGGAAGTGGTAGCCGTCCCCGTCGAACGTGCAGTGATCCGGATCGGACAGGGTCTTGTTCGCGCGGATGTTGAGCAGCACCTCGTGGGCGAGGCGATCCTCCGGCGCCAGGTAGTGGACGTCGTTCGTCGCGACGAGGGGGAGGGAGAGATTCCGCGCCAGGGTAACGAGCTTTTCCCGCAGGGCCTTCCCCCGGGCGGTCCCGTGGTCCTGCAGCTCGATGAAGAAGTTTCCCTTCCCGAATATCGCGGCGTATTCGAGGGCCGCTTTTTCCGCCTTCTTCTCTTTCCCCGCCGTGAGGAGACGGGGGATCTCCCCGCTCTCGCAGGCGGACAGGGCGATCAGCCCTTCGTGATGCTCGTGGAGGAGCTCCTTGTCCGCCCGCGGCTTGTAGTAGAACCCCTCGGTGTGGGCCCGGCTGACGATCGTGATCAGGTTGCGATAGCCGACCTCGTTCTCCGCGAGGAGGACCAGATGGTGGTAGCGTGCCCCCTGCTGCGGGCTGCGATCGCCGCGTCTGCCGGGGGCGAGGTAGACCTCACAGCCGATGATCGGCTTTATCCCCCGCTTCTTTGCGGCGCGGTAGAACTTCACCGCCCCACTCATCACCCCGTGGTCGGTGAGCGCGAGGGCATCCATCCCGCATGCGGCCGCCCGGTCGAGGAGGTCGGAGATCCTGCAGGATGAGTCGAGCAGGCTGTATTCAGAGTGCGTGTGCAGATGGACGAACCCGGACATCACTCCCCCTTCAGGAAGATGACCTTCTCTTCCCCGGGTTTCACCAGCCCGAGCTCCTTGCGTGCGAGATATTCGATCGTCGCCGGATCGTCGGCATGGGCGAGCCTGTCGCGGAGCTCACCCTGCACCACGAGGGCGGCCTGCTCCTCCTGGGTGATGCGGGAGATCTCGGCGTGCAGGTGTCGGATCTCGAGGAAGCGGTCGATGTAGAGGAAGGAGAGGAGCCCGACGAGCATCAACACGGCGATGAGAACGATCCGTCTTCCCCAACGCGGCCGCGCGACACCTACCGGCGCTAGTCCGCTGTCCTCTCCTCCCCTCATCTTCCCCCGCTGGTTTTGCTCTACGGTCGGAACCGGGCCGGCCAATCCGCCAGCCGCAGCTCGTACTCCTCCTCGATCCGGATCAGTCGGTTGTACTTCGCCACCCGCTCGGAGCGGGAGATGGAACCGCTCTTCAACTGCCCGCACGCCGTCCCGGTGGCCAGATCGGCGATCGAGGTGTCCTCGGTCTCCCCGGAGCGGTGCGAGACGACGCAGGTGTACCCGGCGGAATGGGCGAGATCCATCGTCTCCAGGGTCTCGGTGACCGTTCCGATCTGGTTCAGCTTGATCAGGATCGAGTTGGCGATCCCCATGTCGATCCCCCGCTGCAGGAGCTTGGGATTGGTGACGAAGTTGTCATCCCCCACGATCTGGATCTTGCTCCCCAGTCGATTGGTGATCAGCTGCCAGCCTGCGTCGTCGCCCTCGGCAAGCCCGTCCTCAATCGAGATGATCGGATACTCCTCAACCCACTTCTCATAGATTGCGACGAGTTCATCCGCGGGGAGCATCTCCACCTGCCCGGAGACGGTGAACCGGTACTTCCCGTCGGCGAAGAAGCTCGACGCCGCCGAGTCGAAGGCCAACGCCACGTCTTCACCGGGCCGGTAGCCGGTCTTCTCGATCGCCTCCACGAGGAGCTTGAGCGCCTCCTCGTTCTCGTTCAGGTTCGGGGCGAATCCCCCCTCGTCTCCGACCGCGGTGGAAAGACTCCGCTCCTTCAGGATCCCCTTCAGCGTGTGAAAGACCTCGGAGCAGGCGCGGATCGCGTCGCGGATCGTGTCCGGCCCGATCGGAACGATCATAAATTCCTGGATATCGACGTTGTTGTCCGCGTGTTCTCCTCCGTTGAGAACGTTCATCATCGGGCGGGGCAGGAGCGGCTCCCGCGCACCGGCGATGTAGCGGAAGAGCGGAATCTCCAGGCTGTCCGCCGCTGCGCGCGCCACCGCAAGGGAGGCGCCGAGGATGGCGTTTGCCCCGAGCATGCTCTTGTTCTCCGTTCCGTCGAGGGAGATCAACAGCCGGTCGATCTTCGCCTGGGCAAGGGCGTCCTGCCCGATGAGAGCGGGTGCGATCTCGTCGATCACGTTCTTGACCGCCTTCTGGACCCCGCGGCCGTGGAAGCGCTTCGGATCGCCGTCGCGCAGTTCGAGCGCCTCGCGCGTCCCCTTGGAGGCGCCGGATGGGATCGCCGCCCGCCCGAACGCCCCGTCCTCGAGCCACACATCGACCTCGATCGTCGGATTGCCGCGCGAATCGAGGATTTCCCGCGCCGTTATGTCTTCAATCAGTACCATGAAGGACCTCCTTATTCTTCTGCGGGGAGTATAAACCCCAGCACTCCGTCCCGGCAAGGACAGCCGGTCCCCTGCCCGACTGCGGACATTGGTTTCATTGCCACAGAAAACCCGGTTTCAAGCTAGTTTTTAATGGATGTCACAAGGAGATGGTCTTTCCCGGTTCAAAAAGAAAAAACCGGGGCCGCGAGAGTCCGGCCCCGGTTGGTCAATCGATCGTTACTCCTTGTAGATGTCCCAGAGGTAGATGTCCATCGTAACGTTCAGGAACGCGCCCTTCACGTTCGGCCGCATGGCGAGGACCATCTCGTCGGTCATCGCCCACAACGGGATCCACGGGACGTCCTGGGCGCTCAGGATCTGGACGGCCTCGTACAGCTTCGCGCGCTTCTTGACGTCGACCGTGGTCGTGGCGACCTCAAGGATGTCCTTATACGCCTGATAGTTCGGATGGTGGTTGAAGAACGTCCCCAACCCCTCCGGGGCCTCGACCGTCCACGGAGCGAGGAAGTTGGAGGTCTCGAGGTAGTCCGGGTGCCAACCGAGGAGGAACATGTCGAAACCGCCTTGAGACATGCGCTCGGTGTAGGCACCCCACTCCAGGGACTGGATGTTGATCTGGATCACTCCGGTCTCCTCGAGGCTCCCCTTCAGGACCGCCGCCACGTCAGCCTCGGTCGTCCCGTAGTGCTTCGGGGTGTACCACAGGTTGAGCTTGAGCGGATGGTTCTCGTCGTAGCCGGCCTTCTTCAGCAGGGCCTTCGCCTTCGCCAGGTCGCGGTGCGGGAATACGTCGATCGCGCCGAAGAACGGCGGGTCGACCTTGGGCACCATGGTGTAGATCGGGTCCACCGTCCCGCTGAAGACCTGATCGGCGATGGCGTCGCGGTCGACGGCGTAGCAGATCGCCTGGCGGACCAGCGGATCATCGACCGGGGGCTGGGTGACGTTGAACAGGATGTAGCGGATCCCCGGGCTGGGCGGGAAGTACTTCACCACGACGTTCGGGTCCTTCTCCAGGTCCTTGATGTCCTGCGGGCTGAGGGTGCGGAAGACGAAGTCCACGTCTCCGGCCTCGATCGCCGCGCGCAGGGCGGCCGCGTCGGAGTACATCTTTTCGATCACGAGCTTTGACTTCGGCGCCGGGCCGTAGTAGCCGTCGTACGCCTCGTACTTCACGTACTGATCGGGTTTGTACTCGACGAGCTTGTAGGGTCCCAACCCCACGTACTTCCCGTTGGCGAAGTCGTTCTCCGGGGCGCCCGCGTAGATGAGGGCGGGGGCGATCCGGTCGGACATGCGGAGCAGGAAGATCGCGTCCGGCCGGGTGAGGGTGATCTTAACCGTCAACGGATCAACGACGTCGATATGATCGATCACGCCCTTGATCAGCCCGACGCCGCCCTCAGGTCCGTCGAGCCGGATCGTCCGGTCGAGGGCCCACTTGACCGCGGCCGCGTCGCAGACGGTCCCATCCCAGAACTTGAGGTTGGGCCGAATATGGAACGTGTACACCATCCCGTCGGGGGAGATCTCGTAGGATTCCGCGACGTCCGGGACCAGGTTCAGGTTCTCATCCACCTTCATCAGCGCTCTGGTGGTGTTGCGGAGCACGTGCCAGGAGAAGTGATCATAGCTGTTAGCGAACGAGAGCTGCGTCACCCGGTCCGTGGTCCCCATGATGAGGGGCTCCTCGGCCGCGAAGGCGACCAGGCTGAACGCCACCGCTGCTAACAGAAATACACCTAGAATCTTTCTCATTTCTTTACCTCCTTGCTTACTAAAATATTTTCCGGAAACCTACACCGTCTCTAGATTTTTGAGTGCCAACCACCTCCCCAATTCTTGGATCAGGACCAATCTAGCACAGACTCCGGCAAAAGTCAAACCCTCTTCCGCTTACGCTTCGGGTTGACCAGGTCGCTTATCCCCTCTCCGATCAGCCCGAACCCGAGCGACAGGGCGATGATCATCAACCCGGGGAAGGTGATGAGCCACCAAGAACCGGACTGCAGGAACTTCTGGCCGTTTTGAATGTCGAACCCCCAGTCAGGGGCGGGAGGAGGGAGGCCGAACCCGAGGAACGAGAGCGCGGCGACGGTGAGGATCGCGTCGGCGAGGTTGAACGAAGAGACGGCCATGATCGCGTTGATCGTGTTGGGGGCGACGTGGCGCACGATGATGCGCAGGTTGCCAGCGCCGATGGCGCGCACCGCCTCGACATAGGTCGTCTCCCGTACCTGCAGCGCTTCGGCGCGCGTGACCCGGAAGTAGGTCGGGATATAGACGAACCCCACCGCCCAGATCATCGGGCCGATCCCCGCTCCGAACATGGCGACCAGCGTGATGGCGAGGATCATCGACGGGAAGGAGTAGATTGCGTCCATGGTGAGGGAGAGGCTGCGGTCGAGGATCCCGCCGAAGAAGCCGGAGGTCCAGCCCAGGATCGATCCGATCGTCATGCTGAGGGCGACCGCCCCGAATGCGACCACGATCGATGCCTTTCCCCCGGCCAGGACGCGGCTGAACACGTCCCGCTTCAACTGATCCGTTCCCATCCAGTGGTGCACCGACGGCCCTTCCAGCCGGGGGGCGTCCCGGTACTTCACCGGATCGTATGGGGTGAACCAGGAGTACTGGGCGAGGACCGTCACCAGGATGAAGATGAAGACGATCGCGAGCCCGATCTTCAGGATCGTCTGGTGTCGAAGCGCATGCCGCCCGCGGGTCAGCCTGCGCACCAGCCAGTCGAGCAGCCTCACGAACAGGAACTTTCTCGGTATGTCCATGTCAGTACCTCACCCGCGGATCGATGACCGAATAGCAGACGTCGACGATCAGGTTGATGGCGGAGATGAATATGGCGATGAAGACGATGCTCCCCTGTATCGCCGGCCAGTCGCGCGCCTCGATCGACCGCACGAGGAAGCTCGCCACTCCGGGCCAGGAGAATACGGTCTCGGTCAAGACCGCCCCTCCCATAAGGATGGCGAACTGGAGCCCGAACACGGTGATGATCGGGATAAGCGCGTTGCGGAGCGCGTGCGACAGGATCACCACTCTCTCACTCAACCCCTTGGCGCGGGCGGTGGTGATATAGTCGGCGTCCAGTACCTCGAGCATGCTCGCCCGCGTCATCCGGCCCAACAACCCGGCCTGGGCGAACCCCAACGTGATCGAAGGGAGGACGAGGTGTTTGGCGATATCGAGGATGATCTTCGGATCACCGCTCAAAAAGGCGTCGAGGAGGTAGAACCCGGTCACCGAGTGGAAGCTGAACGCTATCCGTCCCCCGACCCGGCTCGCCACCGGGAACCAATGCAGTTTCACGGCGAATATCACCTGGAGCATCAACCCGAACCAGAAGAGGGGCATGGCGAACGACCCTATGTGGAAGATCCTTATCGTATGGTCGATCGGGGTATCGGCCCGGGTGGCGGCGAGCACGCCCGTCCAGAACCCGAAGATGAACGCGAACAGCATCCCGAAGAAGGCGAGCTCCAGCGTGGCGGGGAATCTGGTGAAGAGCTCGGTCACCACCGGTTGGGAGGTGCGGAACGACTTGCCGAAGTTTCCGTGGATGATGCCGTTCAGGTAATCGATGTACTGCAGCGGGATCGGCTTGTCCACGCCCATCTTGTGCCGGTACTCGTCCATCAGTTGTTGGGAGACGTTCCTCCCCCCGAGCATCGCGGCGACGGGGTCTCCCGGCATCACCCGCAGGATGAGGAAGACGACCGTAAGGAGGATGAGGAGCATCGGGATCGTCAAGAACAAGCGTTGCGTGATGTATCGAGCTATGCCTCCCATTACCGCCTCGTTTCAGAAAAAGCGCCTGAGAATGAAAACCGTAGGCAGTATAGCAAACACGGTGCGAAATTACAACCAAAGCCGCACCTGTCTTTGATTTCCCGCCTGCGACCTCTTAGAATCCCGAATATCACTTAAGGAGAAAGACGATGCAGGCACACAAACTCCGCCGATTGTATTTAGAGTATTTCGAACGAAACGGGCACAAGCGTCTGCCGAGCTCCCCCCTCGTCCCGAACGATCCGACGCTCCTGTTCACCGCCGCCGGGATGGTGCAGTTCAAGGAGATCTTTTGGGGGAGGAGGAGGCCCGACTACCCCCGCGTCACCACGTGTCAGAAGTGCTTCCGCACCACGGACATCGAGAACGTGGGGGTGACCGCGTTCCACCACACCTTCTTCGAGATGCTGGGGAACTTCTCGTTCGGGGACTACTTCAAGGAGGGGGCGATCGAGCTCGCCTGGAGGTTCGTCACCGGGGAGCTCGGGATCCCCAGGGAGAAGCTGTGGGTCTCGGTGTACGAGGAGGACGAGGAGGCCTATGCGATCTGGCGCGACGTTATCGGGATCCCCCCCGAGCGGATCGCCCGACTGGGGAAGGAGCACAACTGGTGGGGGCCGGTGGGGAACTCCGGCCCGTGCGGGCCTGACTCGGAGATCTTCTACGACACCGGAGAGGAGAACGCGTGCGGCCCTGACTGCCGGGGGGTGGCGTGCGACTGCGATCGGTTCTCCGAGATCTGGAACCTCGTCTTCATGCAGTACGCGGCCAAGGAGGACGGGAGCCTCGTTCCGCTTGAGCGGAAGAACATCGATACCGGGATGGGGCTCGAGCGGACCGCGGCCGTGCTGCAGGGGGTCGAGACCGACTTTGAGATCGACCTGTTCGCCCCGATCGTAGAAGCGATCGAGGAGATGGCGCAGGTGAAGGGCGACCGCGTCTCCCGCAACATCATCGCCGACCACGTCCGCGGCGCCCTCTTCCTCATGGCCGACGGGGTCCTCCCGGGAAACGAGCGGCAGGGCTACGTCCTGCGGCGGATCCTGCGGCGGGCGATCCGGGCCGGAGAGCGGCTCGGGCTCGAGCAGGGGGCTCTCGCCGGGCTCACCGCTCCGGTGGTGGAAACACTGGGGGAGGCCTACCCTGAGATCGTCGCGGCGCGCGAGCTCGCGGTGAAGGTGATCTCCCACGAGGAGGAGACCTTCCGCCGCACCCTCAAGACAGGCGAGCAGAGGCTCGAAGAGAGGCTTGCGGAGATCGTCGGGCAGGGGGGGAAGGTCCTTCCCGGCGAGATCGCGTTCGAGC
>JAJRTG010000210.1 GCA_024278395.1 Fidelibacterota bacterium
CCACCCCCGATCCCCAGCCCGAGGGCCGGTCCGCCGATCGGGCGACCGTCCGACCTATCCCTCAGGGGTGCGAACCCCCTTTCCCGGAGCACAAGGAACGACCCGAGGAAGGTGGTGAGAAACGAGATACCGGCCGCTCCCGCGAAAAAAGCCCCCCCTATCATAGCGTTAAGTGTAGGGGGTGGTTGTCAGGCGGACAAGGAGCGATGGACGGCGGGGCTGCCGTGTGCGAAATGCATCACCAGCGGAGCCTTATCCCGATCGTCCACTCGGTAAAGCCGGTCGTGTCAACGGTGATTCCGGTGGAGAAGGTGAACAATCCCCCCACGCTCACCGATATCCCCATATCGGTCCGATCCCAATCGAACAAGAGCCCTGTCGACGTCCCGAACAGGGTGTCGGCGGAGAAGGTCACCCCCCACCCGCTCGGCGGGATCTCGGTGGTGAGGGAGATGATCTCCCAGTTGGACTGCGGATAGTAGAGGTGAGCGTTGGCGTCGGCCTCGCTCTTGAGCTCGATCGTCGAGCCGTATTCCGGAAGGGTGATCACGTAATCCGTCGTGTTCAGGTTGGAGATGCTCCTGATCGTGGTTCCGCCCAAGGTCGCGGAGAACTCTACTCCGTAGATCTCAAGCCCGGTTATCGTCCCTCCGCTTCCCAGAAGATGGCTGTAGATCCGCAGGCAGCCGTAATCGGTCTCCAGGGACGGGACGAACGTATGGCTCGCCGTCTGCAGGGAGAAGTAGTAAGAAAGCGTCAGGTTGAGCGGAACACCGAACAGGTGCTTAAATACGAGTTCGATCTCCTGGCTTTCGAACCCGGTGGAGGCGAAGGTGGTGGTGCTCGTCAGATCGATGCATCCGAACATCGACGCTTCAAAGGTCAACACTTCCCCGGAGAAGCACAGGTTGCAGGTCACGGGACTGATCGTGGGGTCCGTTTTATAGGTCTTTGTCAATAGACTCGGGGTGGTGCTTGAGGAGACTTGAGTGAATGAGATCCCGCTCAGGTCGGCGCCGAAGAAGGTGGAGCTTTCGAACGAAAACGCCCCACCGAGAACCTCCCCATACAGGTTCAATACGTGTCCGTAGTTCAACCCGTAGGGACTGTCGGCCCCGGTCATCGCGGAGTACCACCGCAGCACGAACGGATCGAAGTCGAATGTAAGGATCCCTTGCGTGTAGAGGAACGAGCCTGACTGCGGCTCGAACAGTATCACCCCGTCGAATGTGATGAAACCGATCGAAGCGCAGAGCCCGAACTCCTGCCACAGCCACCCGTCGATGATGAAGTCCGAGCTGCTTTTAAGGGTGAGGAAGCCGAGGGTGAATCCGACATCGAGGGTTGAAGAAAAAGCAGAGAATGGCTTTGTCTGCTGTGGGGAGAGACCGATCTCCATCTCCCAACTGCCGGAGAAAGGCCCGGCGGCGAGAGCGGCCCCGCTGAGCGCCAGGATGAACACAACCGAGATGATGATGACACGCGCTTTCACCTTAAGGCCCCCTCTTCTTGAAACTCGCCTTTTGGATTCATTTCCGTTATGACCATAACGGCTCGCTCGTTCCCGCTCTATGCGCTCCGACCATGCGGGAAGGGAAACAGGTCACCCCATCGGCACGGCGATCGCCGTTTTCCGCTGGGACATCGGTCCCACATTGGCAAGGTTCACGGAAGAGGGTAGACTATCGGTATGAGACGGTTTGTTATACTCGGACATACCGCTCCGCTGACTCCGGAGTTCTCACTGAACGACCTTCCCGGCGGGGCGGGTAGGATCGACGTCCTCTGCCGGGCGATCGGGGCGGCCTTCTTTCTCTCCCACGATCTGCGCCGGGATGTGGAGGTCTCCCTCATCCTTCAAGGGAAGATCCAGATCAGGATCCTCGGCTCGAAGGTGCGGCACCTCAACCCGGACGAACGCTCGACCGCCGCTTTGATCAAGCACGCCCTCAAGAGGTTACAGGAGCAGGGCGATGAGGGCCGGGAGGAGATAGGGAGCACTCTCGGGATTTACGTGAGCAGATGCGATCTTCCCTCCGTCCTCGACCGGCTGTATCAGCTCGGGGCACGGCCGATCGTGCTGCACGAGGAAGGAACCCCGATCGAGTCGTTTACCATGCCGAGAGACCCCGCCTTCTTCCTCTCCGATCACCTCGATTTCACCCCGGAGGAGGAAGAGATCCTCGCGGACATCCCGCGCGTCTCCCTGGGACGGATCCCGCTTCATACGAGCCAGTGCATCACCATCGTGCATCACTACCTCGACCGACGGGAGGAGGAGGATATGGAAGAACTGGTTCTCTGTCACAAGGTGTGGGGGGAGCCGAAGGCCCTGCTCATAAAGGGGCTTCTTGAGGACTTCGGGATCCCGGTAAACCTGGTGCGACACGCCCCTCCCTCCGTCTACCCGATGGCGGTCGATGGGATGGCCGAGGTTCGGATCATGGTGCGTCCGTCCGACCTCGCCCGCGCGCGTGAGGTGATCGCCGACTACTTCGAGCCGCCGGTGGACGAGTAAGCCGGGCCCGGTTAACGGACCGTCTCCTTTCCGCTACAATACTTTTCTATGAACGAGCTCCGGGAAGACGGATTTCTCAAAGAGCGGTTGGACATGGTGGAGTACCAGCTCCGGCGCCGCGGGATCCGCGATCCGCGCGTCCTCGCGGCGATGGCGCGTGTCCCCCGCCATCTTTTCGTTCCTCCCCAGTTGAGGGGGGAGGCGTGCGCGGACTACCCCCTCCCGATCGGTGCCGGGCAGACGATCTCCCAGCCGTACATCGTCGCCCGCATGACGGAAGCGCTCGAGCTCAACGGGACGGAGAAGGTGCTCGAGATCGGGACTGGTTCCGGGTACCAGACGGCGATCCTCGCCGAGCTCGCCCGCGAGGTGTGCACGGTCGAGCGGATCCCCGAGCTGTCCGAGGAGGCCGGGGAGCGCCTATCCTCCCTCGGCTACACCAACGTCCGCTTCCTCGTCGGCGACGGGACACTGGGGGTCCCGGAGGAGGCCCCGTTCGACCGGATCATCGCGACCGCTTCCCTCCCCCGGATCCCGAATGCGTTGTTGGCGCAGCTCGCCGATTACGGGATCATCGTCGCGCCGATCGGGGGACGGGGATTTCAGCGGTTGTTGAAACTGAGGAAGAGCGGGGACGGCTTCGAGGAGATCGAGCTCGGCGAGTGCCGGTTCGTCCCGATCATCGGGAAGGAGGGATGGTAGATGCGGTTCATCGATCTGCGCAG
>JAJRTG010000211.1 GCA_024278395.1 Fidelibacterota bacterium
AGGTTCCCCACCCCCACCCCGAGGAGGCGGACCCCTTCCCCGCGAAGCTCCACCCGGCGGCGCAGGAGCGCCACCGCGGACTCCTCGATGAGGTAGGTCGAGTCGGTCGGTACTTCCATTCTGGCTTGGCGGGTGATCGTGCGGAAGTCGGGGAACCGCACCTTTACCCTGACGGTCCTCCCCAGGAGCCTCTCCCTGCGGAGCTGCCCCGCCACCTCGCGGGCGAGCCGGCGGACGATCAGCTCCATCTCCTCCTGGTCGTAGATGTCCTGCGGGAACGTGACCTCACGGGATATCGATTTTGCCTCCCGCTGCGGCCGGACCGGGGTCTCGTCCTCACCGCGGGAGAGCTGGTACAGGCTCCTTCCGTATCTTCCGAACTCACGCACGAGGAGATCGAGCGGGGCCTCCCGCAGATCCTTGACGGTCCGTATTCCAAGGCCGCGCAGCCTGCGGGCCGTGACCTTCCCCACCCCGAAGATCCTCTCCACTGGAAGCGGGTCGAGGATCTCCTGCACCCGGTCGGGGGCGATGATCACAATCCCGTCCGGTTTTTCGAGCTCGGAGGCGATCTTCGCCAGGAACCGGTTCGGCCCGAGCCCGATCGAGCAGGTGAGCCCGGTCTCCTCCTGCACCCTGGTTTTGATCATGCGCACGATCTCCTCCGCCGGTCCGACTGTCCGTTCGGAGTCGGTCAGGTCGAAGAACGCCTCGTCCAGCGAGACCGTCTCCACGATCGGGGTGTAGTCGTGGATTATGGAGAGCACTTGGTTCGAGATCTCCCGGTAGCGGGGAAACCGCGGGGGGAGGAAGATCGCGTGCGGGCAGAGCTTGCGCGCTTTCGCCATCGGCATCGCGCTTCCCACCCCGAACGCCCGCGCCTCGTACGAGGCGGTGGAGACGACCCCGCGCGGGCCGAGCCCGCCCACGATCACCGGCTTTCCCCGGTAGGCTGGGTTGTCGAGCTGCTCCACCGCGGCGTAGAAGGCGTCCATGTCGAGGTGTCCGATCTTGCGCGCCCCTTTTTCCATCGTGGGAAAGAGGATAGAATCGGCCGGTATGAGTATCAAGGCGCGTATCGCTTTAACCGGTCGGCCGGGGGTGGGGAAGACGACCCTGATCGAGCGGGTCATGACCCGCGTCCCCCTCTCCTATGGGGGGATGGTCACAAAGGAGATCAGGAAGTGCGGGCATCGGGTCGGTTTCTCCGTGATCGACGTCGCCACCGGGGCCGAGGGGGTCCTCGCCCATCTGCACGTCCGCGGAGGGCCGCGGCTCGGCCGCTACACCGTGAACCTGAGGGATCTCGAGGAGATCGGGATCGCCGCGATCGAACGGGCGATCGATGGGAAAGAGCTCGTGGTGATCGATGAGCTTGCGCCGATGGAGGTCTCTTCGCCGCGCTTCATTCCCGTGGTCGAGCGGGCGCTTGCGAGCGAAAAGGCGCTCATCATCTCGACCCACGCCCATCTCGATCATCCGCTCGTCCATCGGGTGCGCCGGGAGCTGAAGCTGTTCCGCGTGAAGCTGAGCAACCGCGATGCGCTTGTGGATGCGGTGCTAGCGGAGTTCGAAAAATAGAAGAGTGGGCGAAGCAGGGCTCGAACCTGCGACCTTTCGGATGTGACCCGAACGCTCTCCCAGCTGAGCTATTCGCCCATCGTTTTTTATTCTAGCACCGACTCACCCTTCGATCAAGCGTCGAACTCCGCCCCCTCAAGCATCCCGGCGAGGCTCTCCCCTTCCCGCTTGCGGGTGATCTCCACCAGCCCGAGCGGGGTGATGTCGATGAAGTCGGCCGACACCCGGTCCTTGCGCAGCTCCTCCTTTATCGCGTCGATCATCTTCTGGATGTGCTGCTGGCTCTCCATGTCCACGAAGTCGACGATGATGATCCCGCTTATCCGCCGCAGGCGGAGCTGGCGCGCGATCTCCTTCACCGCCTCCAGATTGGTGTTCAGGATCGCCGCCTGTTGGGTGCGGTGACGCACGTCCCCGCCCGTGTTGACGTCGATCGCTGTGAGGGCTTCGGTCTCGTCGATCACGATGAACCCCCCGCCGGCGAGGTTCACCCGCCGCGAGCGGGTCTCCTGAATCTGCTCCTCCACGTGGTAGTGGGTGAACAGGGGGGTCTTCTCGTGGTGGACCTTGATGCGGTCCTTGTACTCCTCCATGTGCATGTAGTCGAGGAAGGAGATGATCTTCTCGCGGAAGAACTCCGAGTCGACGATCACCTCGTGCACGTCGGGGAGGAGGCGGTCGCGCAGGACCGTCTGGACGAGCCCCATCGTCTTGTACAGGAGCTGGGGGGCCGAGGAGCGCTGCGCCGCGGACTCGATCTCGGCCCATGTCTCCGCGAGGAGCTGGTAGTCATGGGCGAGCTCCTCCGGGCTCGCCCACTGGGCCGCGGTGCGGGCGATCATCCCCTCCCCTTCCTTCTTGAGCTCCCGTGCAATCCGGCGCAGTTGGCGCTGCTTGCGCACGCTCTCGATCCGCCGGGAAACCCCGAGTCGATCCTCGGTCGGGAGGTAGACCCAGAACCGGCCGGGGAGGCTGATCTTGGTCGTGCCCTGCGGGTTCTTGGTTCCGATCCCGCCCCGGCGCACCTGCAGGACCAGGGACTGTCCGGGGCGGAGGATCTTCTCGATCGG
>JAJRTG010000212.1 GCA_024278395.1 Fidelibacterota bacterium
CGCCTACCGTGCGTTTCAGGGGAGGCTGGCGCGGGTGGACCGCATCCTCTACATCGGCGACAACGCGGGCGAGATCGTGTACGACAGGATCTTGATCGAGGAACTCCTCGCCCGCGGCAGGGATGTCACGTTCGTCGTGCGCGGGGATCCGGTGTTGAACGACGTTACTGTGGAGGATGCAGAGTACGTCGGACTCGACAAGCTCGCCCGGGTGATAACGACCGGATCGGACGCCCCCGGGATAGTCCTGAACGATGCGTCCCCCGAGTTTCTCTCCGCGTTTGAGAGCGCTTCCCTCATCGTCTCCAAGGGACAGGGGAACTACGAGGGGTTGTCCGATGTCGAAGGGCCGATATTCTTCCTGTTCACGGTGAAGTGTCCGGTGATCGCGCGGGATGCCGGAGCTGAGATCGGTGGTGTCGTGTTTAGGAGGAGCGGTGCTGATGATTGAGGAGAACGTAAAGCGGATCCTCGCCGAGCTCCCTCCGGGGGTGATCCTCGTCGCGGCGGCGAAGACGAGAACGCCGGATGAGATCCGGCGTGCGGTCGGGGCCGGGGTGCCGGTGATCGGCGAGAACTACGTGCAGGAGGCGGAGGCCGCGTTCTCCGTCCTTGGTCGGATCGCGCAGTGGCACCTGATCGGCCATCTTCAGAAGAACAAGGTGAAGCGGGCGGTGGCGCTGTTCGACATGATCGAGACGGTCGATTCGCTCGAGCTTGGGGCCCGGATCGACCGGGAGTGCACGAAGCTGGGCAGGGTCATGCCGGTCCTGGTGGAGATCAACTCCGGGCGGGAGCCGCAGAAGGCGGGCGTCCTCCCCGAGGATGCCGAGGACCTGGTGCGCGGGCTTGCCGAGCTAGAGCACATCAAAGTGCAAGGGCTGATGACGATGGGACCGCGCACCGGCGATCCGGAGGAGGCGCGGCCGTACTTTCAGGAGACGAAGCGGTTGTTCGATGAACTCGCGGCGCGTGGATTGGACAATGTCGAGATGCGGTATCTCTCGATGGGGATGAGCAACACCTACAAGATAGCGATCGAGGAGGGGGCGAACATGGTTCGCATCGGAAGCGCGATCTTCGGAGAAAGGAAGGAAGGATGAGCGTGAGGATGACGCCTCCGCCCGCATCGGAGGCCGAGCGGCAGATAAAGGAAGCGTTGAGTCAGGTCAAGCATCGGATCGTTGTGTTCAGCGGGAAGGGCGGGGTGGGGAAGACGACCGTGGCGGTGAACCTCGCCTACGCCCTCTCCAAACAGGGCAAAAGGGTGGGACTCCTCGACGCCGATATCACCGGCCCGAACGTCCCCCAGATGGTCGGGCTCTCCGGAGAGGCACGGGCGGAGGGGGGGATGATCATCCCCCATGAGCGGGAGGGGGTGAAGTTCGTCTCCCTCGCCTCGATGATCCCGCCGGGGACGCCGATCATCTGGCGCGGGCCGCTCCGGTCCAAGGCGATCGACCAGCTCCTCGGGGAGGTGAACTGGGGCGCTCTCGACGTTCTGATCGGCGACCTGCCGCCAGGGACCGGGGACGAGGTCCTCACGATCACGCGGCGGACCACCCCGCAGCTGGCGATCGTGGTCACCACCCCGCAGGAGGTCTCGCTGATCGACGCCCGGCGGGCGGCGAACATGGCCAAGAAGATGGAGGTGCCGGTGATCGGAGTGGTGGAGAACATGTCCGGGCTCATCTGCCCCCACTGCGGGGGGAGGATCGAGCTGTTCGGGAAGGGAGGAGGAGCGCGCGTCGCCGCCGAGCTCGGCCTGGAGTTCCTCGGTGAGGTCCCGATCGACTTGAAGGCCCGTGTGGGAGGAGATTCCGGGGAACCGATCGTGCTCTCCGATCCCGAGGCGGCGATCTCGCAGGCGTTCTTCCGGATCGCCGAAACCGTCGATGGACTGCTTAAGGGGGTGAAATGATGAAGCTGGGGATCATCTCGGACACGCACGACAACATGCCGATGCTCGCGCGGGCGGTGGAGCTGTTCAACTCCGAGGGGGTCGACCTGGTGGTCCACGCCGGGGACTTTATCTCCCCGATCACCGCGAACGGGTTCGCGCGGCTCAACGCCCCGTTCATCGGCGTATTCGGAAACAACGACGGGGAGCTCCTCTACCTCACGAAGCGGTTCGAGAAGATCGGCAGGATCTACCCCGACTATCACGAGTTCGAGTTCGGGGGCAAGAAGGGTGTGGTGATGCACGAGCCGAAGTTCATCGACTCCCTGGTGAAGAGCGGTGACTACGACCTCGTGATCTACGGCCACACCCACGAGATCGACCTGCGCGAGGGGAGGACGGTCGTGGTTAACCCAGGCGAGGCGTGCGGCTGGCTCACCGGCCGGGCGACCGCGGTGATCCTGGATGCCGAGACGATGACCCCGCGGCTGATCGACCTCTAGATCGTCTCTAAAGAGGCCAGGAGACCACGAAAATTAGAGGATTAGCGTGGTGCTTGCTCATGCTAAACTGACTTCGGAGATTATTGGAGCGGCGATAGAGGTACATCGCCGACTGGGACCGGGGTTCATTGAATCGATATATGAGCACGCTCTTGTTGTTGAACTGCGCAGGCGAGGCCTGAAGGTGGAAGAGCAAGTGGAGGTACCGGTTAAGTACCGTGGGGTTGAGGTTGGACGCCACCGGCTCGATCTCCTTGTTGAAGGGACGATAGTGGTGGAATTGAAAGCCGTTAAGAGCCTTGATAACGTTCACTTCGCGGTGGTCAAATCCTATCTGCGCGCGATCGGCAAAGAACACGGGTTGTTGTTGAACTTCGCCAAGACAACCCTGGAAGCAAAGAGGGTGATATCGCAGCCGGCGGATAATTCCCATGGTTCCCTGGCTTCCTAAGGGGCCATTGGGAACTTTATTGCTGTACTTAAAGGAGGAACGATGGGGATCGTCTACGGGCCGGTTCCGTCGCGCAGGTTGGGGATGTCGCTCGGGATCGACCCGGTTCCGCGGCTTGTCTGCACGTTCGACTGCGTGTACTGCCAGCTCGGCAAAAAGCGGTTCGTGGTCCATGGTCCGGAAGAGGTGACCGAGCAGTTCCCCACACCGGACAAGATCGCAGCCGCGGTGGAGGAAGCGCTGAAGACGCGGGCACACGTCGATTACATCACCTTCTCCGGTTCGGGCGAGCCGACCCTGAATCCCGGGCTCGGAGAGGCGGTTAAGATGATCCGCGGGTTCACCGACATCCCGATCGCCCTCATCACCAACTCGTCGCTCCTCACACTGGCGGAGGTCTTCGACGCCGCGGCGGCGTTCGACCTCGTCCTGCCGTCGCTCGACGCCGGGGACCAGGACACGTTCCTGCGGATAAACCGGCCGGTACCCGGGTTTGAGATAGAGGAGATCGCGGGCGCGATCGCCCGGTTGGCGCGCCGGGTGCCGATCTGGCTTGAGGTGATGCTCGTCCGGTCGGAAGAGCACGGGTCGAACGCGACGGACGCGGCGATCGCCGCGATCATCGAAAAAATCAGGATGATTCGCCCGCATGAGGTGAACCTCAACATCCCCGTCCGTCCGCCGGAGGAACCGGTCGACCCGGTGCCCGCGGGAAGGCTGGAGGAGATCAGCACCCGCATGGAGCGGGCGCTTCCCGGGGTCCCGGTCGTCGTGGTGCCGAAGCGCGCTCCGTCGCGGTCGAAGCTCCTGCGTGAGGAGGAGATCTCGAGCGAGATCCTGCGCGTGCTCGCGGTGCGGCCGTGCACCACGGTCGATCTGGCCGACTCCCTCGGGATCGACCCGGCGGAGGTGGGGAAGTACCTGGCGCGGCTCGGGGAGGCGGGGAGGATCGAGCGTCGCATGCAGGGAGGCAGGCTCTACTACGTGGCCAAGGAGGCTTAGATGGGTGAGATCACGATCATCTACGACAACCGCACCACCCGGGACGACCTCTACCCCGGTTGGGGGTTCTCCGCCCTGATCGAGAGGGATGGACGTCGGCTCCTGTTCGATGTCGGGGCCGACAAGATCGTGCTCGAGCACAACGCCGCCGCGCTCGGGGTCGACCTGAAGAAGACGGACTACCTGTTCCTATCCCACGAGCACTGCGACCACGTCGGGGCGATCTCGTCCGCGCTCCATGTCGGACTCACCGTGGTCTATCCCGCCTCTTTCTCCCGCGGGTTCGGAAAGCGGATCGAGGATGCGAAATCGGACGCCGTTCCGATTGCTGCGCCCATCGAGTTTATGCCCGGGTTCCGCTCGACCGGGGAGCTCGGGACGGAGATCGTGGAGCAGGCGCTGATCGTCGACGGGAACGATGGCCCGATCCTCATCACCGGGTGCGCCCATCCCGGGATCGTGAACGTCGCACGCGTTGCTACCGCCCTTGCCGGAGGACCGCTCTCCCTCGTCGTCGGTGGGTTCCACCTCGGGGCGAAGAAGGAGGCCGAGGTGCGCGGGATCGCCGCTGCGCTGCGCGGGCTGGGGGTGGCGCGTGTCGGACCGTGCCACTGCACCGGCGCGCAGGCGATCGCCGTCCTGGCCGAGGAGTTCGCGGGTCGGTTCGTCGACGTCAGGGCGGGGGCGAGGATCCCGATTTGAGCCGACGGGGCGTTCATCCCCTGGAAGACGCCGGCTTTGCGACGACCCTTCCCGGGATTGCCTTGCGCTCGGCCTTCTTCTCCGCCGCCTTGGGAGCGGGGAGGCGGTGGAGCACGATGATCGATCCTCCGATCAGCAGGGCGGAGGCGAGGAGTGTGGGACCGTAACCCAGATGGTCGGCGAGGACCCCGCTTCCGAGGCCGGCGAAGATCGTCCCGAGGCCGGCGACCGCGTTGTACAGACCGAGGGCCTGCCCCCGGTTCTCCGGCTTGGCCAACCGTGACGCGAGCGCCACCCCCGAGAGCTGGAAGAACGACCAGCTCGCCCCGAGGACGAGGAAGTAGAGGACGAGGAAGGCCGTCGACGGGGTCCCCCTGCTTGCGGTGAGGTAGACCCCCAGGAGCGCGAACAGCCCCAACCGCACCAGGAGCGACCACAGCTGAATCGATCGGTTGCCGACCCGCTTTATCCTCTGCGACACGAAGGGATAGGCGACGACGATCGCCGCGTTGAGCACGACGAAGTAGAGGAAGACCGTGGAGGACGGAAACCCGAACCCCTGCGAGAGGAGGACCGGAAGCGGGACGAAGAAGAACCCGAACCCGGTGAACGCGAGGAGCGTGCCCCACAGGAACAGCTTCGTCTCGTGCCGCAGTCCTCCTTCTCCCCACAAGAGCTCCGGCAGGCGCCGCGGGTTGAGGCGGTGGTAGAGATGTGCCGGTCGGAACCGCCCGCTTTCCACTAGGAAGTTCCCGAGCGCGACGATCACCCCGCGGAACCGGCGGGCGGTGAACTTCGGCGCGGTGCGCGGGACGAACAGACCGGCGAGGAGGGCGGCCCCTGCGCCGCTGAGGGCGAGGAGGATGAACAGGGCCCGGATCGCCCCCTCTTCACCGAGCCGCGCCCCCGCCGCTCCGAGGCTGATGCTCCCGAGCGCAAGCCCGGCCAACCAACCGATGGATATGATCTGGTTGAGATGCCCGATCCTTGTCTCCCACATCGACTTGTCGCGGTTCTCGATCACGATGAGCACGGTGATCGACGCGTTCGCCATCCAGAAGAAGTTTATCACCATGTTCCAGGCGAGGACGCTCCCGAATGCGTGGGAGAAGGCGGTTCCGAGGAAGCTCAGGCTGAGCATCGCGTAGCTCAGGACGATGAACGGCTTGCGGCGGGCGGCGGCGTCGGATAGCCGTCCCCAGATCAGGCTTCCGATCACCCCCACCAGGCTGACCGCGCTCGAGAGGAGCCCGACCGCCCATACCGACCGGCCGAGGACCTCGGCGACCATCAGCGGAACGAGGACCGAGGAGGTCCCCATCACCAGGCTGGCGAGCCCGGTGGCGGCGTACCACGGTTCCGCGTCTTTCTTCCATCGTCTGAATGAAGTGACCATCGTTATCCTTCCCCCGTAAAAACAAATCGCCCTCCACGGCCATTCGCGGAAGGTCCGGCGAAGTATAGCCCC
>JAJRTG010000022.1 GCA_024278395.1 Fidelibacterota bacterium
CCGATCCCGTAATCGCTGATTCCACCGACCCAGATCAGGTAGTCCTCGTATTTCACCAGCCCGTCCCCGAATATCACGAACGTCCGGTCACCGTAGTTCTCCACGAGTCCCTGCGGCGCCAGGAGGTAATCGCTGATCGCCAGTAGCCTCCCCTCCCGATCGATCAGGGCCAGGCCGTCCTTGTACGACAAGTCCTCTTTCAGTACCGCATGCCATCCAACAAGATACTCGTTATCAGAGAGCCTGACGGTATTGGTGGACCAACCGACCTTCTCCTCCCAGGCCTCGGGAACGAGGACCGGTTCCATGGACTCCTCCGGGATGGTCAAAGAGTCCAGCTCGGCGTTAGCACGCCAACAAAGGGCCTCCCCCTGAAGATCAGGCCGGGTGAGCATGGTGGCGTTGTTCCCGTCGATCTCGATGAACGCGCTGTCCTTGTTGGGCAGAACGACGCTCTCTCCCCCACCAATTGTGGTGAAATATCCCCTCCTTTTCTCTTCGAACGCCTTCTCCAATTCCGCAAACCCCAGCACTGATTTCTTGATCAGCCGCCCTTGTCGGTGATAGTGCTTCGACCCGGTGTAGAGCATGTAGAGACTCTCCCCCATCATGCTTACACGCGGGTCCTCGCACCCGTGGCCGAACTCCCAGATGTACTTGGGCCAGAGAACGATCTCGGTCTCAAGCGGTGTCTTGATCCGCCCCTGAACTACCTCCTCGATATCCAGCTCGAACACGCCGATACTGGAATTGTAGGAGTAGTAGTCGAAAACGAGGCGGGGGAAGACGAGCAGCTTGCCGTCGCGCTCCAACGCCCCCGGGTTGAACGCCGCGGCCGGTTGCGGGCGCGGGTAGTTCGTGACCCGCAAATCCTGAGGTGCGATGTAATAACGCCCGGGGAAGACCTCGTTCCTCACGGCCGGGGTTCTGAACCCCTGGAACTCGGCCATCGCCCTCTCAATCTTGTCCCACAGCCTCTTCTCTATCCCGGAAAGGTGTGCGTTCATGTTCTCTCCTTGTCGTGTTTTAGCTCGTTGTCTGTCAATCGGAATGAGTCCCCATCCACCTCGGTGTATCGCAACCAGTCGGACCTATTTGAACACCAGCTTAATTCCCTTGGCGAATTCCTTGCTGAAAACCAAAAATACGATCAGAACGGGAAGGGTCAACAATACGCTCGCCGCGTACATCGGTCCGGGATACACGGAATACGGCCCCTTCATGGTCGCGATCATCACGTTCAGCGTCCGCAGCGTGTCGTTCCTAACGACCATCATGTCCCACAGCAGCTCCTCCCACCGGGACATAAACAGGAACAGGGCTACGACCGTCGTTATCGACCGCGACATGGGAAGAGCGATTCGGAAGATGATCCGCAACTCCGACGCCCCGTCCACACGGGCCGAATCGATCACCTCCTGGGGGAGAGACTGGAAGAAGCTCGTGTACATGAAGATCGCCCAAATACTCATCGCTTTGGGGATTATCATCCCCCAATAGGTATCGAACATTCCCATGTACTTTACGATGAGGAAGGTGGGCACCAGCAGGATTATCGCGGGATAGAACATCTGGAACAGGATGAAGTTATAAATGAATTCTCTCCCCCTGAATCGCAGCTTGGAAAGCGCGTAGCCGACGATCGCCGCCCCAAGCACCATCAAGATGGTGTCAGAGACTGAAACAACGGTGCTGTTCAGCAACGCCCTCCCCCACGGTTTTGCCCTCACGATCGGTGAACCGTAGAAGAGCCAGTGGTACGACTTCAACGTGAAGGTCGTCGGGATGATGTTGCGATCCACCTGGCTCCAGGGCGCCAATGACTGCAAAACCATGTACGCGTAGGGGAAAACGGCAATGCTTATCCCGATGAAGACCAATACATATTTGAAAGAGTTCATCCAGGTTTTACTTCCAACCATGCGCCTTCCCCCACCCTTCCATGATCTTTCTGACCACGATGATCGAGAAGAACGTCACCACCGCGTTGATGAACGCCACGGTGGACGCGTAGCCCGCTCGGCCTGCACTGAACGCCTGGTAATAGATCTCGAGATACCAGGTCTGCGTCGCCAACTCCGGACCCCCGCCGGTGAGCATGTACGGTTCGGTGAATATGCCGAACGTCAACCCGACCGCGAGGATCAGGACCGTGTAGAACGCCGGGTAGAGCATCGGAATGGTAACCTTGAACAACTTCGTCCAATAGCCGGCCCCGTCGAGGTCGGCCGCCTCATAGAGCGTCTTGGGGATCGAAGAGAGCCCCGAAAGAAAGATCAGCGCGTAATAACCGGAAAGCTTCCAGGTGATCATCAGGCAGATCACCATTACGGCGAGGAACGGATTCCCAAACCAATCGGGAATATCATGAAACAGCGCGCGGAAAAGCGGGCTCAACGGGCTGTTATAGGCGAGTATCCCCTTGACGACCAGTGACGAGGCAACTCCGGAAACGAGGTACGGCAGGAAGAAGCATACGGCGATAATCCCTTTAAACCGAGGGATGCTGTGGATCAGCAGGGCGATGGACAGCGACGCCACCAGAACCGTTGGGATAAAGATCCCCATTATCTTGTAGGTGTTGATGAACGCGGCATGAACCCGGACGCTTCTGATCGCCTCGATAAAGTTCCCCAGCCCGACGAATTCCCTGGTAGGCGATATGAGGTTCCAGCGTATGAACAATAGAGCTATGCCCCAAATTAATGGAAGAACAAAAAATATTAATGTGAAAATAAGGTAAGGGGAGGTCAATGACCATCCCCTTACCTCGACCCAACTCGCCCGTTTCACAGCCAGCCTCTCCTCACCGGATCGTTGAGGCTACTTTCCGGCGAGGATCGCCTCGATGGCGGCCTTGGCGTCGGCCCAACCCTGCTCAGGCGTCTTCTTGCCAAGCACCACCGGGACAAGTCCCTGCTCTCCAAGGGCGGTCTGGATATCCGCAAACTTCGGGTTGGAGATAGCCGGGACAGCGTACGGCATCTCGGCCGCGTAACCCTGCAGCTCCGGGTGCTCCTCGAAGACCTTGGTGAACGTCTGGTTGGTGGTGAGGTCCCCGCGCATCGGCAGCATGCCCGTAGCGTCAACCCAGGCGCGGTCGTTGATCGGATCGGTGAACACCCACTTGAGGAACTTCCAGATCGCCTGCTGCTCCTCCGGGGAACGCTGCGCGTAGATGACAACACCCTTGGCGTCAGCGAACGTCTTAGGCTGAGCGCCGGCGGGCAGCGTCACATCGTCGGGAAGCGGAGGAGGAGCCGTTACGAACGTCTTGTTGAGCACGAGCTCCGGGTAATTAGCCTTCCAACCCGGGAAGGTCCACGGTCCCAGCCCTCTCCAGATGGAAAGTCCGGTCTCAAACGGGTGCGACGCCGGCCTGGTCAGGAGGTAGCCGTTGGCGGCCAGATCGCCGTAGAACTTGAAGACCTTGATCGCCGCCGCATCGTCAGCGGTGAGTTTGTCGCCGGTGATGAACGGCTGGCCGTTGCTGGCCGCGTCATAGAGCATAAAGAAGTCAAACCACCGCTGCCACCACGTGGACTCGACCAACGCCTTCCGGGCGAGCACGAACTTATCGGGGTACTTCGCCTTGAGAGCCTTCCCCACCTCCATGATGCCGCTGTAGGTCGTGGGGGGCGCATCCACTCCGATCTCCTTCAGGATGTCCAACCGCCAACCGAAGAGCATGGCGTTCGCGTACACGGGAAGGATGTAGACATGACCGTCGGAGAAGGTCCATCCCTTGATGATGTCCTGCATCGCTCTGCTCTTGATCACCTGATCCCAACCGGGCATGGTGTCGAGAGGGACGATCGCCTTGCTGTTGACCAGTTCTCCTCCGAATCCGGGGAAGATGTTCTCCGAAGCGGCGGGCGCCTTGCCTCCAGCGATGGCGTTCCTGATCGTCGCCTCAGAGCTCGGGGTCTCAACCATCGCGGTGACGTAAACTTGAACCTCATCTTGACTGGCATTGAACTTGTCGGCGAGGTTCCTCCAGAAGGTCTCCTGCGTTGGGTTGGGGGCCGCCCAGAACGTTACCTTGATCGGAGAGGCCATGCTAGCGACACTGATCGCCGTTAGCATCAGCGCCAGCACTGACAGCAGCACTACGAGTTTTTTCATTATGCTTCATCCTCCTCCTTGCTTTGTTTGCGCCTCCGGTCTCAAGCGCGGTGACACTATGATGACTTCACCACCTCCTTCTGTCATCCCCTTGAGCAACCGGTTGCGCACACTGCACTATACACCCACCCACCGCCGCCTGTCAAGAGGGATTGATCGACCGATTGAAGAAACGAGGATAAGAACGTCTTCAGTACGCTCTGAAAGGATGAACACCACGATCTAGGCCTGCTCCTCTTCTAAATACGGAACAGCTTTCCCAAACGCGGCTGAACGGAGATCAGCCCCTCCGCCTTCCCCCACACGACTCCCGTACGATGAGCTTCGTGGGCAGAGTGAGGTGCACCGGTGACTGATCCGGATCTTCAATGAGCTCTACCAACCGTTTGGCCGCCGCACTCGCCATCTTCTCCCTGTACACCCGTACAGTGGTGAGCGGCGGCACGGCTTGTGAGGCGAGTCCTCCATCGTCGAATCCGACGACGGCGATATCCTCGGGGACCCTAAATCCCTCCTCCTTCAGCGCCCTGATCGCGCCGACGGCCGTGGAATCGTTGGCGGCGAAGACGGCCGAAGGGGTCGCGCGCTCGAGCAGCTTCTTCATCGCTACATACCCGTGATCAGGCCGCTTGAACCCCTCCGCCACAAGGGCGGGATCGTAGTGCAGTCCCCGCTCCTTAAGGGCGAGTCTATAGCCCTCAAATCTCTCTTCAAAGCTCAGGTCGGTAAGGCGCTCAGCGATGAACCCGATCTCCCGATGCCCCAATTCGATCAGATACTCGACCGCCTTGTACGCTCCGCCCGTATTGTCAACCGCCACGGAATCAACCCCTTCTATGTGATGGTCCACCAAGACCAGCGGGACACCGTCGTCTTTAAGCTTGAGGATAAGATCCCTGCTGATATCACACCCCATGATTATCAAGCCGTCCACTCGCCGTTCCCGCACGCACCGGGGGACCACGGGTTCACTGTCAACGCTCGAAAATATGAAGTTATACCCTCGGTTTCCCGCCTCCTCTTCGACCCCGATTATTATCGTCCCGTAGAAATCATAGAAGGATCCGGGAAGGGGCTTATGTCGTTTGTGGATGATGATCCCGATATTCCCCGTTCTATTCGTCGCCAAGCCCTTGGCGTTTATGTTCGGATGATAGCCAAGCTCTCGGGCAAGCCGGAGAATCCTTTCCCGGGTGGCGCTGCTCATCCGCCCCTTGTTGTTCAAGGCTCGGGAGACGGTGGACGGCGCTACCTTCGCCATTTTGGCTATATCTTTTATCGTGATCTCCATACCGACTCGATAATAAGGGCTGACCGGCAACGGCGCAAGCGCTTTCGCACGCGGCACACCGCCGATGGATTCCCCAAGAGGTCGCTCGAACCGGACGGACCATCGGATGTTCCTCAGGCTGTTATGTCCACCATCGAGCGATAGCGGGAAAAGACGGCGCATTGCCCCTGAATATACGCCTCCGCCTCCTCGTCCGTCATCCCCTCCGTCTCCCGCACCAGGCCCAGGAACCTCCCCTGCCACAGCACGCGGAGGGCGTCGAGGATCCGCAGGTCCTCGCTGCGAGCGAATGCGTTGATCGCGAGGTAGACCGCCCGCACCCAAAGATCGAGCGGGAACGAGAACTCATCGAGCGGGAGTGCGTACACTTGATCGAGCTCCGGTACGAGTTCCGCTAAAAACGCCGCTTTCCCCCGGACGAGCTCGTCGTACTTAGCATGAAACTGCGCGTATACCCGTGCCTTATCCACGCTCAGGGGGGAGGGATTGATGTCCGGGAGATCGCCGAGGCGCTCGACGCGCCTGATCTCCTTGATCCGTTTGACGTAATCGCGGTAGTGCTTGATTAATCTAAACAGGGTTCCCACCACCTGGTAGAACATGGGTACAAGGAGCTCCTCCGGGTCTGCGTACTGCTTGGTCGATTCGTGCTCCTTGACCCCGAGGACCGCCTCCACAAGATTCATCCCCTCAGCACCGGCGACGAGGGTGATGAATATATCGATCCCAAACTCCGCCGGGAACAGCGGATGCTCCAAAAGGAGATCGATCAGCCTGCGGGAGAGTCCGTACTCCCCACCGATCGGCTGCCGTACCCCGAGACCAAACAGAACGTTCGTCAATGGATAGGCGATCTGGTTCGTTATCACCCCGTCGTAGCGGTGGCGCAGATAATACGGGACCACCAGATCGCGCCCGTCCACAACCGGGGCGATCAGCCGTTCGATCCAATCGGGGCGGATGCTGGTCAGATCCCCGTCGACCAGGGCGACGGCCTCCGCGTTGCGCGCCCTCGCGACGCTGAAAATCGTCCGGATTGCGCTCCCTTTCCCGAGCTCGCCTTCTTCGGTCACCACGAGCCTCTCCGCCCGCGTCGCAACCGCGTCCGCGATATCGCGCGTCCCGTCGGTGGAGAAACCGTCCGCCACGACGATCAGCCCCCGTTTCCCGGGGAAAAACCGCGTCAACCCCTGATCGACCTTCTCCATCACCCCGGCGATCGTCTCAGCGCAGTTGCGCGTTGAAATACCGACGACCAGATCCGTCAAGTTATCGCTCATCTCTCTCCTTCACTCGATGATTCCGCTGAGATAGCTCTGAAGAGCGTCGAGGCTGTAAAACCTTTTGCCCACCGAAAAATTTCGCTCCACCATTTCGCGGCGTAACGCCCGATCCGTGAGAATGGAGACAGCCTCCCGGGCCGCCCGATCGATCACCTCACCCCTTACTTGCGCCAGTCCAAGCTCGTCATACCCTTCGATCCTGTCACCGAGGGAGATGACGGCGAAACCCTTTCCCTTTATGTCCGCTCGGTAGACCGGGTACTCAAAGACCACGACCGGCACCTTCGCCCGCACCGCCTCTAAGAATTGGTTCCCCCAACCTTCGTACAGGGATGGATAGGTAACGAGGTCGGCAAATACATAGCAGTCCCACAACGAATAGCGCTTCTTTCCGTCCTCGGTTCGACGGCGGGCACGGATCAGATCGGAGATAACACGCAGCTCGACCCCCAACCTCGCCGCCTTGGCCTGCAGCCGTTTCAGGTACTCCGCCTGCGGGTCCTCGGAATAACCGGCGAGAACGAGTACGATCCGGCTGTCTTTGTCAAACCTCCTCCCGTCGTAGAGCCCCTTCTCCTCCAATCGCCGCCGATGGTGGGATCCGTTGAGCTCCGCCACCAAGTCGATCGCCAACTCGATCCCTTTGCGCGGGATGATGCGCGTGGCCTGAAGCACCAAAACATCGGTCTCCTCTACTCCGATAGCGTCTTTGAAGTCGCGGTTGTAGGAGTCGATGCGCCAGGCAGGACCGGAGAAGTCGAAAACATTTGGGACAACCGTTGCAGAAACACGGCTCCTCCGCTCCAGTTCGGCCTGAACCAGACTGTTGATCACAACGTGCCGGATAAATGGGGCCTGCGGCGGGAGATACTCCTCCGCCAGCCGCTCAACCTCAGGACAGGTGGGGCGCATCCCGCGGAACTCTTCCCAGTAGAAGTCATGATGGTGTCCGATCGCCGGGATACGGAGCTCACGCACGACGCGGGTGAACGCAACCGCCGCCGGCAGGTTCAGTCCGATCGACCAGATGTTGTTCGGGATCAAAAGCTCGATTGCGCGCTCTTGTACGAACCTCCGCAATCCCACCTCAACTCGATCCGCGAAAGCGAGGATCCCGTTCTCCAGCGCCGCACCGCTTTCGTACCCCCGAAGCTCGTGAAACGCGTTCTCGGTGATCCTCTCAACCTCGGGGCGATGATGGTGGAGTTCCCCAACCAGGTCCCCCTCAGTTGTCTCCAGGGCCCCGCCGCACAGATGAACGGTATGCCCCATCTCCTCCAGCACCCACTTCCACTTCGCCATCTCCAGAGAGACACCGTCCGTGCCGCCGATCTTGTAGTGGCAAAGCCCTATATTCATCACCCCAGCCCCGCCCATCGCGCGTTAACCCTTCACTCCGCCCGCAGTCAACCCCTTTTCCAAGAACCTCTCTAGTGCAAGAAACAAGATGACAACCGGAATCGTCATGATAGTAGAGGCCGCCATCACTACGTGCGGCCGCGGGCTGGGGTTGTTGAATAGCGTATTGATCTTGATCGGCATGGTGAACATCGTACGCGTATTCAGGAATACGAGTGCGTACAAGAACTCGTTCCATGCGATCATAAACGTGTAAATGGCCACAGACACCAAAGCGGGAATCGACAGGGGAAGAGTAATCCTCCAGATCACCCCCATCCGGCTGCAGCCATCTATCAGTCCGGCCTGCTCGATCTCCGCAGGGATGGTACGGAAGTAATTGGAAAGCATGTATAGCGCAACCGGCAGAGTCTGCGCCAGATACGTGAGAATAAGTACGGGAAAATTGTCCTGGACACGAAATCCCAGTCTAGCCCCAATCTGAGCGAGCATCGCGAACAACGGGATGATCAACAGAACCGCCGGAAACAGATAGACAAGAAGGATGCCATTAAGGAAGAGGTTCTTTCCGCGGAACCGCAGGCGGGCTACAGCGTAAGCTCCCAGGGTGGATAGGACCACAGCGATCAGAGCAGTGGGAACCGCCACTTGAACGCTGTTAAGTATATTCCTGCCGAAATCCTGGAACTGAGGATAATTGGGGTCGAAGAGCTCCCGGAAGGCATCCAGTCGTAATGCGCTCGGCACGTAGACAGGAGCCCGTCCACCGATCTCGGCGTAACTCTTAAATGACGAGCTGATCATCCAATAGAACGGGAACAGGATGCTGACAAGAAAGAAGGTGAGTGTGATCGCAAAAATCAATTTAGAAAGCGTAAACGATTGAGCTATATGCTCGATAAGGGTCATCCGATCCACGTTTTTACCTGCCATCGCTACTCCTCACCCTTCATCACGGTATTGGCGTATATGAGAAGGAACAGCACCAATATCCCCAAAAGGATCATCGCCGTCGCCGCCCCTTTGCCGAAGTTGAACGCTCCGAAGCTGAACTGATAGGTCAATACCGGCAACACGTTGGTGCCGAATCCGCCACCGGTCATGAGATAAATATCATCAAACTTATTAAAGGTCCATATCAAGCGGAGCAGAAAGACGGCTCCCAATACATAACGGAGTTCCGGAATGGTTATGCTACGAAACTTGTGCCATACGCCAGCGCCGTCGACGCTCGCCGCCTCATACAGCGTCCTGTCAATGGCTTGGAGTCGGGCCAGAATCATCAGCATCGCGAAAGGGAAATAACGCCACGCTTCAAAGACGATGACGAGCAACAACGCTAGCCCGCGGGTAGAAAGGTAAGCGATCGGGGCGTTAATGAGTCCCAATCTCATCAATATGTCGTTCAACACCCCAGAGGGGCGGGGGTCAAGGATCCATCTCCATACGAAGGCAACGCTGACGATCGGAGCGACGTATGGAAACAGAAAGAGGGCTCGCACCGCCCCCCGGGCCCGGAACGGCCGGTTGAGGAGCAGTGCAGCGATGAGCCCGATCAACACGGTCAGGACTGTGGAGGAAACCGAATAGACAACGCTGTTGATCACCGCTTCGGGAAACGCGAAGTCGCCGATTACCCGTCGGTAATTCTGCAACCCGACAAACGGAGCATGAAAGACGTCATTAAGGTTTCTCAGGGTCACATCGTGAAAACTGATCCAGATGCTGAAAATAGCCGGGAAAATTATTAGTCCAAAGACAATCAATGCGGTGGGGGAGGTCAACAGCCACGCGAGGCGGGATTCCTGCGCCCGAAGCGAGTGCCAGCGTAATCCAGACCGGTACGATGACGTTTTCAGCATCGGCTTCCTCATGGTTTCACAAAACAACGGTGGAAGACGGCGCAAACCGCCTTCCACCGTGATCCGCGCGATTACTGGCTTTTACGTTCAGCCAGCATCTCCTCCACCTGTTCTTGGAGCCATTTCGCCGCCGATTCCGGAGTCATCGTTTTCTCCAACGCGATCTTACTGATGACCTGCGGGATCAAGAGACGCCCTTCAATGTCGCCGATAACCGCCCTCTCAGTAGCGGTATAGTCGGGTCGGAAGAGCCAGCGCTGCATCGTCTCATAGCCGTTCGCGATCTGGTTCAGCGTCTTATCGGAGTAGTACTTGAAGAACGGACTAAGGGTCTTCCACCCATCGACCGCGCTCTTGAGCACCGGAACCTTCCCGAACGGAGCCAGCGCAAGGATGTCCTGATAATTCTGACCGGTCAGGAACCACTTTACCACTTCCTGGGCTGCGGGATCAGCTCCTTTCATGATCCCCAGGGTAACCAACTGGCCATAAGAAGCGGACCCGTTCGGCCCCACCATCTGCGGGGCGAACCCTGTCTTGAACGGCAAATCTTTGATCGGAATCTGCACCTTGCCGCCTTCGGCCAGGCCGGATCCTTCTACCAGGTCATCCATGATGTACGTGCTATAAAAGAGCATTGCGCTCTGTCCGAGCTCGTACGCCTCCCGCGCTCCGCGCCAGTATTGGGGGCCCGGCATGGCTCCGCGCTGCAGGCTCGTGTAAAAACGGAGCGCCTCGATCATCTCCGGCGTATTCATGGTGACGTTTCCATCCTTGTCGAACGGCCACGCGTTGTTGGACATCGCCACCTGTTCGAACACCTGATGTGGGTAGTTCTGCCCTGGATCGGTCGGCAGAACAAGAGCGTACAGAAGCCCGTCTTTCCCCGGCAGGGTATCGACAGCAGCGTTGATGTCCGCCCATGAAACCGGTGGGGTGAGGTTATACTTCTTGAAGATGTCGGACCGGTACCAGATGGCCTGGATCCACCCGTCATAGGGAACAGCGGCGTACTTGCCGGTCGACGGGTTGGTCACCATCTGCAGGGGACCAGCACGGAAATCTTCCTTACCGATTGAGCTAATCACCGCTTCAGCGGCGTCTTCATCCAAAATCCCGTCCGCGGCGAAAGCCGCAACGCGCTCTACTCCCATCCGCACGATGTCCGGCAGCTGGTTCGCCGCCATCGCCGTGGCGATGCGCTGGGAGATCTGCGACTCTTCAACCGGTATGATCTTAATCTCGATATCCGGATATTGCGCCATGAATCGGGCAGCGACCGCCTCGTACTGCGCGACACGAACGTCTTCATTATCAGTCGTCCAAAAAGTAATAACGGTCCCAGCCGCGTAGGCGGAGACCATTCCCAGAATAATCAACCCGACCGCAAATAGATACTTAGCGCTTCTTTTCAATTCTGTCCCTCCTTCTTGATACCAGCTTTGTCGCTACAACCAAGCGTACAGTCCTCCTTTCTTCCCTCCAACCACCTCCCAGCCCGGCAAAATTTGTTATAACAAATATAGCACTCCTCATAGGCTCAGTCAAGGGGGTTATGTTGCCTCACCACGAGTGTTAGACTAGAATTAAAGAACGATGGAAAATGCGGAAACGCTCTTGAAAGGTGGCATCTCCCCGACCACCTCCGGGGTAGAGGCGCTTGCAATCGGCGAAGGGAAGACCGCCGCGCCGGAGAGGGAGGAGGAGGTTCTCACAGACTTCGGCAGAGAGGTGTGCACATGTGACCTCACTGGGTTGCCAGTCTTCCCTGGATTAATCGGTTTCCACACACATCTTGCAGACCGGGCTTTCACCGTCGACATCCTTGAAGTCCCCGAAAGGAGTGACCGGACTGGTGATCCCCACCGACCGTGTCGCTTCGGAACGCGATCCACAAGCGGCGCCTCCAGGTATATCCGCCGGTCCAGTGAAGACGGCGCCCGTCGGCGGGGACTCGTCTACAAGAAGGAGGACTCATGAAGATCGGCCTTTTCTCCGATGCTTACCTTCCCGAGATAAGCGGGGTGACAAGCGTGGTCTCCTGGCTCAAGCGGGAGCTGGAACGGTTAGGACACGAAGTCTACGTCTACGTC
>JAJRTG010000213.1 GCA_024278395.1 Fidelibacterota bacterium
CCGATCAACCCCGCCACGAAGATCTTCCCGCTTTGTGAGAGCACGTATCGCCACACCATGATGGTATTCGGGGACCGGCAAACGCCGGCCCCCGATGAGCTTTCCTCCTACTGCTCGCAGTTGAGCAGCTTCTTGATCTTGGCGACAGCATCATGCATCGCGGTCGCCGGATCCTCCTTCTGGTTGACGATGAGGCTGAGCGCGTCGGACCATGCGCCCCACACCGACCCCATCTGCGGGATCTTGGGCATCGGAACACCGTTGGCGGCGCTGGCAGCGAACCCTTGGATATCCGGATTGTCCTTGATCTCATCCAATGCCGGGAGATAGGCGGGCGGGCGCTGCCCCTGCTTATACAGGTCGAGCATCACGTCCTTGTTCACCAGGAAGTCCTTGATGAACAGGTTAGCGAGAACCTTGTTCTTGGAGAACGCGCTCACCATGAAGCCCTGCACCCCGACAAACACCTTCGGCTTGTTCCCGTTGATCGGAGGGATGGGAGCGACGCCGTAGTTGATCCCCGCCTTCTGAATCCCGGGCAGAGTCCACGGCCCACCGATCATCATCGCCAGCTTCCCATCGTTGAACAAGCTGGTAACGGTGTTGTAATCGGCGCCGGGGACCTCGATCCCGTCTTTGACCATCTGATCGAGGAGCTTCGCCCCGGCGATCGCACCTGCGTTATCCAACCCGATGTCGCAAGGGTTGAGGGTACCGTCCGGGTTCTTGCCGAAGATGTAGCCGCCGCCAGCGGAGAACAGAGCGAACGTATGGTAGGGGTCCGGCTCCTGAATCAGGAACCCGTACTTGCCGGCCTCCTGGTCGGTGAGCTTCTTCGCTACGGCGAGCAGGTCCTCAAATGTTGCCGGAACCTGAGGGACGAGATCCTTGTTGTAGATCAGAGCCACACACTCGGTGGCGTACGGGAGGCCGTAAAGCTGATCCCCCCAGCTGAACGCGTCGATCGCTACCGGATCGAAGTCCTTGACCACATTCGTCGGGAGGACGATCGGCTCGATCAACCCGTTCTGGATCAGCTCACCGAGCCAGTCGTGGGCGCCGATGATGATGTCCGGCCCCTCCCCCTTCGGACCGGCGGTAGCGAGCTTGCCGCGGATGTCGCCGAACCCGACCTGCTGAACCTCAACCGGTACTCCATACGCCGCTTCAAACGACTTCGCCACCTGCTGCAGGACAGGTGCCCTCGTCTCGTCAGCCCATATGATCAGCTTTCCCGCCTCACTCGCGGACACCGCCAGGAACAACCCGGCGACCATCGTCAATGCAATCAGCACTACAAACGTCTTTTTCATCCTTCCAACCTCCTCCTTGCGGATGGTTTTTCTCGGTGGTTCCGAAACACCCTCTCCTGTTCCGTCTGTGCGATCACCTCCTTGTCAGCCTTCAGGTTCTACCTGCACAGGGATGAGCGTAGCGAAACGCTTTTCCTGTGCGTTGTAACTGCCGAGAATCTGCGCCTGCGTGTACCCCGGCGGGGTCAGGTAGTCGTAGATCTGCGGAGCCCAAGTCGGATCAGGGCAGCCGCCGCCCGACCACTCACCCGCCTTGGGACCGATCGCCCGGATGTAGTCCTTCCCGTATCCGTCTTGTGAACCGACGAGAACATAGTGCCAACCGGTGATCTTCGGCACGATCGACTTGGGGATGGTAACGATGATCCTTCCCTTCTTCGGATCGGAGGCCACGCTTACAAGCTCGGGCCCCTTACCGTCGGCGGTCCACAGATGCCGCCCGTACGCCGGCCAACCGGCGATCCGGACGAACACGTCCCACGGATGATCCGGATCGAACTGAACCTGAGCCGCCTCCGCCCCCTTAGGCAGCGCCGTCTTCCCTCCCGGAGCGACGTCCATGAACAGGAGGATGATCGGATGGGAGAAGCCCTGGGGACCGTTCCACGGGTTGGGAAGCGCGGTGAAGTCGAACGCTAGCTGCCAATCCTTACCGGCGTCATACACGGTGTATTTGATCAGATCAAACAGCCCCTTCTGCGCGAATACCTTGTTCGTCGGATAGGTGTAGGTTCCGGGGCCGTCGTCGTCGCCAGCGGGATCGGGCATGGAGAAGATCTCCTTACCCTGCACCAGGGTGGGGACCTGAGCGAGCACCGGCCGATCGGGCGCCCGGCCGAGTAGCCTCCCCGGTTCCTCCAACGTGAGCCCGAGCGTCACCGATTTCCCCGGCTCGATCCCAAGCTCCTTGAACGGGATCTCGAACTCGATTAGGTCACCGACCTTCGCCTTGCGGGAAAGGATGGTGGTTATCGACGACGCATACCGCCAGCCTCCCTTGCCGTCCGCGGCGTAGTGGGAGACAACCCCTGCACCGTCCTCGCCCACCTTGGCGAAGTTCAGTTCCACCGACGACCCGAGAGCGAACCCGAGCTGTACGCCGGCGTAGCGGGCGGTGATGTTCGCCGGTTGTCCGACAGCACCCGAGGTGTACAGCACCAGATGTATATCCTTACCGATGAGATCGCGTGCCGGTTCGTTCAACTTTACCAACACGTCGAGTGAAGTCTCGTGATAACCGACGGCGAACTTACCGATCGCTCCACTCCCGGCGAACTCCGCCGCCTCGCTCCACTCATCGGCGACGGTCAGCCTGCCGTCGAGGTCGGGCTTGACCTCGCCGAGACTGGAGGTGACCGGATTCTGCAACCGCAGGAACAACACGCGCGGAATCTCATCCTCCGGGGTGCCGGCGGCGCGATACGCCGCGATCAGGTGCGTCTTGAACAGCCAATCGAACAGGGGATCCGTCCCGGAATCCTGGTCCGAGCCGTACCACCAGAACCAATCCGACCCCTCTGCAGCGTAGATCGCATCGAGCGCCCGCGGCGGATCACCGGCCGCCCGCACCACCTCGCGCGCCGCGTCCAACCGCGCCCACGCCTCGTTCTCCTCCGGTTCACCGATCCAGGTGGAGAGGTCCCCCGCCCACGAGCCGGTGGCGATCTTGTCGATCCGCCGTACCCTGTTCGGATGAGCCGCAAGGAACCCAGCCGGGGTTACGGTCCTTACATTCCCATCGGCGGAGAGCGCCTTGTACAGCGCACGCAGAAAGCTCCGCCCGTTGTTCGGATAGCCAGCCATGAACATCCAATTTTCCCCGTCGAGGGCGACCACCAGCAGGTGGTCCTCCGGATCAGGGAGGGTCCGCCAGATCTGATGTAATTGGCTCATGAAATCGCTCACCGCGAATCCGGTCGGCTTGTTCCCGTAGGAGAACGCGATCTTATTGGACAGATCCGGCTCCCGGAACAGGACCGCGATCTTCCCGTAGTTCCACGGAGAGGTGAGCTCATCCATGCTCGGGGTGTGCCCCAGACTCTGGGCAAGGATCCCCTTGTCCGTCACCGTCCATTCGAACCCGGCGTCCCCGAGGAGCTTCACCGCTTGATCGGAGACCGCCTCCTCCGGCGGCCACACCCCGACAGCGGGAGCACCGAACAGCTTCTCGTGTTGCGCCTGGGCCTGTCGAATCTGCCCGAGCACGTCATTCTGCAGCCCGCGGTCGCACAAAAGAGGGATGATCGGATGGTAGAACGGGCTTGTGATGAGTTCACTCCCCATCCCCTGGACCCTCTTGTACTCGGACACCACCCGGGAGAGGACGGTGTGCTGCGCCTCGATCAGTCGGATGATGTCGTCTTTGGTGAAGCCCGCTTTCCCGCGGAGGTCGATGATGCCTAGTTGTTCGTGCAGTTCAGGCGATATCTCCCACAGCAGCGACAGTCCAGCCGCGTCCATCAGCTCTTGATCGGTGAACGGCCGTTCGTTCTTGATCTTGTTCAGCTCGGCGTAGCGAGGGTCGTAATACGGATCATTGTCGTCATTATCGAACATGTAGCCGTTGATCCAGAAGAACTGCGTTTGCATGTCCTTCCGCTCCTCCGGGGTGAGGGAGGACGGATCGGTTATCAGCTTCCAGATCCACTCCAGATGGTTGTCCACCGCACCGATGTATCGATACAGTCCGCCCTCGGCCCGCTCGGCCGGGGTTATCTCCACGTAGTCCTGCAATTGCTTGAGCAGGCTCGGCTGCAGGTTGTACGTGACATGAATCCCCGGATATTCGGCAAGGATGCGAGGAGAATCGATGTACTCCTGCACCCCGTGCACCCGCACCCAGGGGAGCACGTACCTGCCTGTAAGCTCGTCCTGATAGAGGGGCTGATGCTGGTGCCAGATGATCGCCAGGTTGAGCGGCCCTTTGCCCGCCCAGACCATCCCGCCTACCAGGAACAGAACCCCCAAGAACACCAAAACCTTACGCACGATCCTCACCTCCTGCGAATATGGACCCGGTCTACGTCCCTGCCCGGATCAATCAGCCACACCTTGTTTCCGCGTCTTTCGATTCGTGCATCTCCGCCGTCCGATGTGCCAACTATGATCGGATGCTCGGAAACCACGGCGATTCGGCCGCCCGGTTGTTCGATCTTCAGATGCCACCCATCGTTCCATACCGCCTCCTGCATGTACCCGACCCCGGCCGGGATGAACCGATCCCACAGCCCGAGCAGCCCGATCCCCTCTCTCTCGGGAACAAGGACGAAATACGCGATCCTGCCGGGCGGGAGCGTACCAGCGAGCGTCGGCGCCTCCCGTTGATTGAGCCCGTCCCAGAAGAGGAAATCACCCGGAAGCGGAGGATCCATCCGGAACGGAACCTCCTCCTCGGTGGTGTTGAGGAGGACGAGGTATCCCCAGCGCACGTCCCCGACCCGATGCTCGGTGAAGAACGCCTGGACATCAGCCCTGAGCGTCGAGGTGAGCGGAAACGGGGGATGATCGGGATGGGCGAGGGTGCCGTCCGGAAGGAGGAGTCGCTCAATCAGCCCGGGATCGCTCATCCCGGGACCGTCACCGATTCCGACCGGTCCGCAGGATAGGGCGCGCAGCACCGCCTCCTCCTCCGGGTGGGCTCCGCCGAGGCCGGGATGCGGCCGGGAGAGGAACAAGTCGTGAAACGGCATCATCCCCAAGGCATAGAGGACCATCCCCATGAGCAGATTCTGACGATGGAGTTCACGTGCGGGGACGAACCCATTCCTAAACTCCGGATAACCGCGCCGCTCCGCCTCCGCGAGCGCCTCCGGCTGGCTGAACAGGTAGTCGGTGTGAACGCGTCCAGCGACGACGTTCGGGTGTTGGGTCGTCGCGAGGTTCATCCCCATCGTCTGCATACACAGGAGGACGTCCAACCCTTCAGCCGCAAACGCGTCCGCCATCCCGGAAAACCAATGTTCGGCCGCCGTGGGATCGGCGCGTAGCTCCGGGGTGAGGTGCTGCTGGGTGCGCAGCCAGTCGTGCCAGGCGACGATCGCCCGCTCCTGCACCAGATTCCTCGCCACCTCTTCGTAGAACGCGGGATCGACGCCGTCCGTGCCGTAGGCGTTCTTCCGGCTCAGGGCGGAGAGATGGAGGACGGTGGAGACGCCCGCCGCCTGGGCGATCTTTCCGATCCCGTGCGGGTACTTCTCCGGATCCGGAGCGTAGCGGATCGCCTGCCCAATCTGCTCGTACGGGTACCAAAGATCAAGACCGAGGTAACCGAGCGGGATCTGCATCGCCTGCAATCCTTCGATCACCCTGATAAGCCCTTTCTCGTCCAGTTTGCGGATCGGCTCCGTGTAGTACCCCCCGTAGGCGTTCCACCAACCGAGCCTCGAGAACAGGGGGTGGGAGTCCGGCCGCGGCCTGGATTTCCCGCCGCGGGAAAGGAGGAAATCGCCGAGATTGATGAGGGCATCAGGCACGTCGGCCCCGAACGCGATGACCGTCTCCAGCTGCATCCCGGCGGGAAGGCGATCGATCGCTCCGTGCATCCCCCGTCCCACTCCGTCGGAGGTCTTGACGAGCGGGCTCGTGAGGAAGAAGTTCCCCGGGGAGATGGCGAGCGCGCCTGTCTCACCGTAGAGGACGAGCGGGGAGAACGCCTCGTCCGGAAGCTCGTCATGCCCCTGCCCGGTTTTGGCCGTCGGCCAGTATCCTCCGGGATAGCCGTCCTCTTCGCCCCCAAGTCCGAACGTGGCGAGGAAGAACGACAACCCAGGCGCGAAGCTGAAGTGCGGGAGGAACACCCCGGGCAGGGTGAACGAGTCGCCGCGGGATATCCCCGTCACGTCGCGGAGGATCTTAACTCTGAGGATAACGAGCTCGGGATACACACGGATGTCAAGGTCCAGACCCGGCTCACCGTCGAGGGAATAACCCCGCTGCAGCCTCCTGAACTCCCCCCGCTCATCGCGCCCGGCGCTCTCGGTCCAGTCCCCGGCTGTGATCCCTCCGGACGCGTCGCTCGACCAACCTCCGGCGCGGAACAAGCGCATCCCGATCTCGCTCAGCCAAACATCTCCTCCGATCACCAGCTTCGGCCGTCCTGTATCGTCTATCAGCAGATTCATGTCCCTATCCTTTCCGTCGGCAGGCGGAAGAACTCGGAGCTCACGAGCGTCGCCGCACCGATCAAGAAACCGTCCTCCCCCAAGGCCGCGGGGATGATCTTCAATTCCTTCGCCGCCTCGGGGAACGAGTGATTGCGCACCTCATCCTCAAACGCGGGGAGGAACAGATCGACAGACTCCATCCGTTCGCCGCCGAGGACGATCGCCTCCGGGTTGAGGAGGTTGACGAGGTTCTTCGCCCCGATCCCGAGGTAGCGGCCCATGCGCGCGAATGCACCCTGCGCTCCGTCCACGCTGGCGCGCGCCGCCTTCTCCAGAGAAGGGATGTCGGGGAAGCCGAGCCTTCCGGCCTCCGCCGCCAGGAAACGGTCCGAGGCGAAGACCTCAAGGCAACCCCGTTCCCCGCATCGGCAACGCGGACCATCGGGATCGATCGTGATATGCCCCACCTCGCCCGCTCCCCCGAACGTACCGCGATAGAGCTCGCCGTTGATCACCACTCCGGCGCCGATCCCCTCCCCGACCGTCAAGCACACGAAGTTGCGGAATGCCCTGCCGGCACCGTACCAATGCTCGGCGAGGGTGAGAGCGTTCACGTCGTTCTCCACCCGCACCGAAATCCCCAACTTCACCTCGAGCGGGGGCTGCAACGCAACGTTCCGCCAACCGAGGATCGGGGAGTAGAGGTCGACCCCGCGCAGGGGATCGACCGATCCGGAGATGCATATGCCGACCCCGAGGGTCTTCCCGCGCTGGAGGGCGTCTACCAGTCGGATTATCCTCTCCAACACCCCGGAAGGGCTGGGAGGGGCAGGAAGCGACGACTCCTCCCGTGCCTCGATCCGCCCTTCGAGGT
This sequence comes from Fidelibacterota bacterium, assembly GCA_024278395.1. GTDB lineage: Bacteria > Bipolaricaulota > Bipolaricaulia > UBA7950 > UBA9294 > S016-54. The sequence continues at coordinate 7,290 of JAJRTG010000213.1, forward strand.
CGACGCGGGCGCCCAGCAGCCGGTCGGCCTCCACTTTTATCCCGATGGTGGTGGCGAAGTTCGGATTGAACGCGATCAGCGTCGCGCGCCTTCCCCCGTGGGACGGGCGCTTCCCCGTCTCAACGACCAATCCCTCTCGGATCAGTTCCCGGACCAAGCGGGTGAGGGCGGAAGGAGCGAGGCCGGTGCGGCGGGCGATATCAGCCCGCGAGCTCGGGCCGACCGCCCGAAGGAGGTTCACGATCAGACCACGGTTGTGGTCGCGGAGAAGCCCTTGATCGCCCTTTCTGACCTGCATAGCTGTTAGTTCCTTCCAAGAAGGAACTAATCCAATATACCACATCCACCCACGATGGTCAAGAACGAGAAAAGTCGCCCGGCGGGGTACCGCCGGGCGCGGTAACTGCTACCGACAACAAACGGAGCTGGTATCGGTGTTGTTGCTTTCGTCGCACTCTCTGATGAAATGCTTGCTGTCCGCCGTCACGGTGAAGTTGAGGGGACACGCCGGGGTCGGCTGGGCTACTGTCCCTCCTTGAACCTCGTAGATAAACTGGAAATGCAGGCTCTTGGACGCACCTGGGTCTAATAGCCCGACCAACACTTGATCTCCCCCTACGCTGCTGTCGAGAGCGCAGTAGAAGTGTGTGGCCGGCTGATCCCCGATGTTCGTCACCGTCGCGTAGACATCGACCGTGCAAACGTATTCTTGCCGCGGCGTCCACTCACAATTGCAACTCGAACGATCGATCCGAATCGTGAGGTCGGGGCAGCCCCCGTGATCATCGGGGGGAGTGTCGCTCGGTCCGGTGGTGCGGACGGAGTAAACCGCCCATTCCCTTTCCAACGCATTTACGATCACGTCGTCCGTGTTATCATCGCCCGGTGAGAATAACATCCGCACCCGCGGGCAGTGTGAGACAAAGCCTTTGACGGGCACATCATAGGTCGGGCCGAGCACGGAGAACGAGAACACGGCCGACTCTCCGGGCTGGATGCCGCAGCTGCCAACCGGGGCCAGCCACTCCCACCCCGCGGGATGGAACGGGTTGATCAGCCAGGTCCCGGGACCGGATTGGTCGACGGTGGTGAACCCGTCCAGGTTCATGACGCTGAAATAGCAGATCCCGCATCCGTCCTTCTCGAAGCTTATGTTGGTCACGGTATAGGTGTAGGTGTCGATATCCCCGTCGCGCGTGACACATTCCTCAACCCTGACGTCCCCGTAATCGGTGGTGGTCGTCGACACGTCGTAGCCGATTGCCCCTTCGGGACACGGACCGTGCTCCCCGGTATCCTTGTCCCGCTCGACGATCGGGGAGAGGGCGAGCATGAACTCCACCTTCACCCATTCACCCTGATATAGGATGTACCACGCGTCGGTCTGCTTCCCCTCGGTCTCCAGGACCTGTCCCTGGATCCCAGGAGTCCAAGGGTCCTCCTTCCCCCATGCGAGGTCGATCCCCTCGTTCCCCTGTGCCGTCTTCTCGAACAGGAACGATCTGCCCGCAAAGTAGTAGTTCAACCTCTCGTTCCGCTCAATCCCGATGATCACCCCTTCCGCGCTGGTCAGCTCCTCTGCGTACGCCCGGAAGTTCGGCTCGACCTCCGCCAGCGTCAGTTCGATTCCCGGAATCGCATCCGGGGCGAAGTCGATCGGAAACTCACGGTTAAACTCCATCGGAAAGCCTCGGTCGTAGATCTTCAGCTCAAACTCACCTGGATATTTATCGGCAACGTATTCCGCCAGCCCGCGAACCAACCGGGCGTCGGTCGTCCCAAGCGGAGTCGTCGTCCGCATCACTCCTTTTCCGAACAGATCCGCCAGCTCGATCGTGTCGAGCTCGTCGACCACGCCGTCGCCGTTCAGATCAGGCATAAGCGCGGGGAACCCGTGATCGTGAAACCACGCCAGTATCGTCGCCGCCTCCACAGGCCCGGTCCAGCGATCGCTCCAATCCGGCTTGCTCGCCGTACTGATCAGCTGCAGATCGCTCACCGTGAAGCTCGTCGCCGGTTCCGGTTGGCCGAACCCGAGTATGCCCAACAGGAACACACCCACGACCGTCCCTACAACCACCAGTTTCCACATAACAACCTCCTTCCTCCTAGAGGGAGCATCTGACTCCCTGAATAACTGCAGCATACCACAGGGCACAGGGAAAACGGAAACGCCGGGCTCGGTTGCCATAAACGGGAGGAGAGCCCTATACTCTCCGCCAGGAAAGGGGGAGGAGATGAGAGACGAACCAACGGCGATAAGACTTTCGCCCGAGCTGCCGCCGGCCCCGCGGTTCGAGCCGGGGATCCGGCGTGCGCCCCACCGCGGGTTCGACCTAACGAAACAGGAGACGATCCTCGCGCTGAAGAACGCGCTGCGCTACATCCCGCCCGAGCTGCACGAAGCGCTCGCCTCGGAGTTCCTGGACGAGCTGCGGACGCGGGGGCGGATCTACGGCTACCGCTACCGCCCGCCGGGGCGGATCTACGCACGCCCGGTGGACGAGTACGAGGGCCGCACCCTGGAGGGACGGGCGATCCAGGTGATGATCGACAACAACCTCGACTTCGAGGTCGCCCTGTATCCGTACGAGCTCGTCACCTACGGGGAGAGCGGGCAGGTGTTTCAGAACTGGATGCAGTACCGCCTGGTCAAGGAATACCTCAAGATGATGACCG
>JAJRTG010000214.1 GCA_024278395.1 Fidelibacterota bacterium
ATCGAGAAGATCAACCCGGAGAACACCCAGCTGATCATCGATCAGGGCGACCTCGCCTACAAGCGGATGCTCGCGGCGATAAAGGAGCGCGACGCCCTGAAGGCGAAGGGGTCCTTGACAGCGGATGAGCAGAAGAAGCTCGACGACTTGGAGAGCGAGATCTCTTCCCTTTACAACCGGGCGCTCGAGCGCTACAAGACCGCGTCGACCAAGACCGGATCCCTCGACGTCCTGATCAAGCTCGGGAAGCTCTACCTCGCTGACGGGAAGCTCGTCGACGCCCAGAGCTCCTTCGAGCAGGTGATCCGCCGCTCCCCGTACAAGGTGGAGGCCTACAAAGGGCTGGCGGACACGCTGCTCGCCAAAGGGGACCGGGACGGAGCGATCCAGAACTACCGCATCGCGTTCGACCGCGCGTTCGACAAGGACCTCAAGCGTCAGATCGGGGAGAAGCTCGTCCAGCTCGTCCCGGATGACATCACGATCAGGTTCAAGCTCGCCCAGGTCTACGCGGATCAGTACATGTGGAGCTCGGCGATCAAGCAGTACGCGGCGATCCTCAAACAGAAGCCGGATTCGATCGACGCTTATCTCGGGATCGCCGATGCGTACAAGTGGAAGACCGAGTATGACACCGGTATCGACTACCTGGAGAAGGGGCTGACCCATGCGACGAGCGATGCGGACAAGATCAAGCTCTACGAGAAGCTCGTCGACCTCGACCAGACTAAGGTCGGAGTAAACAAGCCGCTTGAACCGAAGGGGCTCGACGCCCTGTTCGCTCTGGGGAAGCTCTACCTCGCGCAGGGGGACAAGGACAAGGCCAAGGAATACCTGGAGAAGCTCGCCAAGTACGATCCCTCCTACAAGACCGATGAAGTGAACGCCCTCATCGTGCAGGCGGGCGGAACAGTGCAGACCCCGTCGGAGACGGTCGCACCCGCCCAGACCCCGTCGGAGACGCTCACCCCAGCCGAGCCTGGGAGTGAGGTGCAAACCCCGAGCAATGGCTCGTAGGAGCTTCTCCGACCTCCTCGCGCTGATCTCAAGGCTGCGGGGGGAGGGAGGCTGTCCGTGGGACCGGGCGCAGACCCACGAGAGTCTGCGCCCGTACATGCTCGAGGAGGCGTACGAGGCGATCGCGGCGATCGACGCGCGCGAGCCGGACGCCCTCGCCGACGAGCTCGGCGATCTGCTCCTCCAGGTGCTCCTCCACTCCCAGATCGCGGCCGAGGCGGGCGAGTTCACCATCGACGACGTGATCGACAACCTCGCCGCCAAGCTGATCCGCCGCCACCCGCACGTCTTCGGGGACGCCCCCAACGACCTTCCCGCGATCAGAAAAAACTGGGAGAACATCAAGGCCAGCGAGGCGGGGCATCGTGATCACCCACTTCCGCCGCTCCTCGCCGCGCGCAAGCTCGTCGCCAAGGGGGTGGATCCGGAGCGCGCCTCCTACCCGAGCCCTGAGCTCGCCGCAGGCGGGGAGATCATCGCCGCGATCAAGGCGGCGTGGGACGCCGGGTTCGACCCTGAGATCGCCCTCCGTAAGGCGCTCTCTCACCTAAACGGAGAAAGATGAGCGTGCGGGACGCAAGCGTCTACTGGATCGAGACCACGGAAGAAGAGATCCACTTCATCGATGCGATCATCTCCGCCTACGACGGGCTGGCGAACGTGCGTCGTGAGTACCGGATAAAGGACGGAAAGACCTACTTCAAGGTGTACGTCGGGCCGGGGTTGGAGGAGGAATTCGAGGAACTCCTCGCCCAACTTCGGAGGAAGGCGGCCATCGGGGATGTGCTCAAGGATGACGAAGCTTCTGCGCCCGTGTGAGACCGTGCGGTCGATCTTCGAAGTGGACTACCCCCGGCTCTACCGCGCCGGGAAGCGGGCGATTTTGTTCGACCTGGACAACACCCTGGGGGGAAGGCGACCGCGGCGGCTCGATCCGCAGGTGAAGGAGCTGCTGGAAGAGATCACACGGATGGGTTTCAAGGTCGGGATCCTCACCAACCGCCGCATCGGGACGAACGATCCGGTCATCCACTCCCTCGGGGAGAGGTATCCTGTCGTAGTACGAGCGGGGAAGCCACGCCGCCGCGGATTCCGCGAGATCCTCGACCGGCTCGACGCCTCTCCCTCCGAGGCGGTGATGATCGGCGACCGGCTGTTCACCGACGTCGTCGGAGCGAACCGCCTCGGGATCCACTCCATCCGCATCCGCTCGGCCAGGCGCGCCTGAGCTTCTTGGCCCCACCTCATTCTTCGGCTATCATCAGCACGGATTCCCATTCTCAAGGAGGTCCATCATGCACGTAAAGGACGTCGTATCGCTCGCCGATCTGACCACGGAGGAGATCTACGAGATCCTGGAGACGGCCCGCAACCTCAAGCTCGAACTCCGCGCCGGGGTCAAGCACGAGATGCTCGCGGGAAAGACGCTCGCGCTGATCTTCCAGAAGCCGTCCCTGCGCACCCGCGTCTCGTTCGAGACCGGGATGACCCAGCTCGGGGGGCACGCGATCTACCTCGGGCCGAGCGACATCAAGCTCGGGCAGCGGGAGACGACCGAGGACATCGCGATCGTGCTCTCCCGCTACGTCGACGGGATCATGGCCCGCGTATTCGAGCACAAGGTGGTCGAAGACCTGGCCAAGTACGCCACCGTCCCGGTGATAAACGGCCTGTCCGATCTCCTCCATCCGTG
>JAJRTG010000215.1 GCA_024278395.1 Fidelibacterota bacterium
CTGAGCGGAGGACGGGATGCGGACGTACCTGATATTCATCTGGCATGGGATCTTCCTTTCCCTCACCATGTCCATGATCGACTTCAACACCGTCTTTCCTGCGCTCGTGACCGACCTGGGGGGATCGAAGGTCACATTCGGGCTTTTGTTCTCCGTCCTCCTCGGCGCCCCGTACCTGCTCAACTTCATCTTCGGGCACTACATCTCCCGGCACTCGTTCCGCCGGAAGTTCCTGCTGGTCGGGATCTACCTGCGCGGGCTCTCCTTCTTCGGAATGGCGGCGACGACCTACTTCCTCGCCGCCCGGGCGCCGGGATTCGTGGTGATGAGCTTCTTCCTCTGGACGCTCCTCTTCTCGGTGAGCGGCGGGTTCGCCGGGATCTCCTACACCGACATCATCGGGAAGCTGGTCACGCCGGGCAAAAGGGGGAAGCTCTACGCCGCCAAGCAGTTCGCGAGCAGCATCGCCTCGTTCCTCGGCGGGGTGATCGTCGCCGGTGCGTTCAGCACCTCCCGTCTCCCCTTCCCCGACAACTACTCCCTCGTGCTCGGGATGGGAGGCGCGGGCCTTCTGATCGCTTCGGTCGCGTTCTGGTTCATCCGGGAGCCGCCGTCTCCGGTGGCGCCGGAGGACCGGATCCCGCTCCGGGCGCTCCTGCGCCGGGTCCCGAAGATACTGAGGGAGAACCGGGAGTTCCTCCGGTTCGTCATCGTGCAGAACCTCACAAGCTTCAGCCTGATGGTGATGCCGTTCTATATGGTCTTCGCCAAGGAGCGCTTCGCGATCCCCGATTCCTATATCGGTCGCTACCTCCTGTTTCAGATCACGGGCGCGATCCTGTCGAACCTCATGTGGGGGCTCATCTCCAGCCGCCGCGGCCCGAAGGCCGTGGTGTGGACCTGCGTCGTCCTCGGAGGGGTGATCCCGCTCGCCGCGATCGGGGGGGCCTATCTCGGGCCGAACGCGTTCGCGCTGATCTTCTTCCTCGTCGGGTTCGTGATGAGCGGAAGGCGCGTCGGATTCGATCCCTACACCCTGGAGATCATCCCGGAGGAGGAGCGGCCGGTCTACCTCGGGATCCAGGGCTCCCTCAACGTGCTCAGCGTCGTCATACCGTTCCTCGGGGGTGTCCTCATCCACCTGTTCGGGTATTACCCCGTGTTTATCCTCACCGCGGTAATAATGGGGATCGCCTTCCTGTTGCTCACCCGCGGCAAGCCCCTCCCGGGCACGGAACATTGAAAGCCCCCTGTCCCTTCGGTATCATTCGGCTATCGATTGGACAATATGTCAGGAGGTGCTTCCGGGAGTGGAAGCTCAAGCGAGATTACCAAAGAGAGTCGGAGACGCCATTCACGCCGTGGGAAGGCGGAAGAGGGCGACGGCCCGCGTCTACCTGCGGGAGGGCGAAGGGGCGATAATCATCAACGGTCGCCCGGCGGAGGAATACTTCGCCTCCTACCTCGAGGCGCCGTCCCATCTGGAGAAGACGCTCAAACAGCCGTTCTACGTAACGGGGACGATGGGCAAGTACGACGTGAAGGCGCGGGTGCGCGGGGGTGGATACACCGGGCAGCTTGAGGCGGTCCGCCTCGGGATCGCACGCGCCCTCCTCGGAGTGACCGAGGAGTACAGGGCCCCGCTCAAGAAGGCCGGTCTACTCACCCGCGACGCCCGCGAGGTGGAGCGGAAGAAGTACGCCCACCGCAAGGCCCGCAAGAGCGAGCAGTACTCCAAGCGTTAGTGGAGAGTGCAATGAAAAAAGGAATCCATCCGGAGATGAAACGCACCGTGATCCACTGCGCCTGCGGAGCGGAGTTCGAGACGCTCTCCACCGTGGAGAACATGCGGGTCGACATCTGCTCCAAGTGCCATCCGTTCTTCACGGGCGAGGAGCGGTTCGTCGACACGGAAGGGCGCGTGGAGCGGTTCCAGCGTAAGTACGGGAAGAAGGAATAGGCGATGCCGCCGGTGGGCGGTCAGGCGATAATCGAGGGCGTGATGATGCAGAACGGCGACCGGGTTGCGGTCGCCGTTCGCCGTCAATCGGACGGCGAGATCATCGTCCGCGATATCCCTGCCCGAAGACGGTTCCGCAAGCTCGGGGATATCCCGTTTGTCCGCGGGCTCTTCCGCCTGTACGACATGCTCGCGTTGGGCCTGCGCGCCCTCAACATGTCCGCCAAGCTCGCCTTCCCCGAGGAGGAACAGCTCGGGAAGGGGGAGTCGTGGCTCACCTACATCCTGGCGATCGTCCTCGCCGTCGGCGGGTTCATCGTACTCCCTCTGTATTTGGCGAACAGCGTCCCCGGCCTGCGCACGGGAAACTCGATCCTGTTCAACCTCGTCGAGGGATTGATCAGGATCGTCTTCTTCCTCGCGTACCTGCTCGTCATCTCGCGGCTGAAGGAGATCCGCCGCGTCTTCCAGTACCACGGGGCGGAGCACAAGACGGTCTACACCTACGAGGCGGGCGAGGAGCTGACGGTGGAGAACGCGCGCAAGTACACGACGCTGCATCCCCGCTGCGGCACGGCCTTCCTGATGATCGTGCTCGTGATCTCGATCCTCGTCTTCTCGATCGCCGGGAACCCGACCCTGTGGCTGAAGATCCTCTCCCGGCTCCTCCTTCTGCCGGTCGTCGCCGGGATCTCCTACGAGGCGCTCCGGTTCAGCGGGGGGAACTACAGGAGATTCTGGGTGCGGCTCCTCACCAAGCCGGGCCTGTGGATGCAGCGGCTGACGACCGCCGAGCCGACCGACGACATGCTCGAGGTGGCGATCGCCGCCCTCAAGCGGGTTACGGAACCGGTCGAGGCCGCCGCTCAGATGGAAAGGGACGGTGAGGCGGTGAGCGACAAGGGGGAGCTCTCCCCGAGCGTCAGGTGACGGAACGCCCCGCAGGCGGCGATCATCGCCGCGTTGTCGGTGCAGTACCGCACCGGCGGGAAGAATACCCCTATACCGCGTGCCTTCCCGTCTTCAGCTAACCGTGCGCGCAGATGGCGGTTCGCCGCCACCCCTCCTACGACGACGAGCTTCCGCAGGTGATGCCGCCGGGTCGCCTCGATCGCCTTCCCGGCAAGCACGTCGACCACGCTCGCCAGGAACGACGCGGAAACATCGCGGGGATCGGCGGACGGGTGCTTCCGCAGGTAATAGAGGACCGAGGTCTTCAGCCCGGCGAAGCTGAAGTCGAATCCCGGGGACGAGATGAGGGGGCGGGGAAAGTCGATCGCGCTCGGGTCGCCCTCAGCCGCCAACCGGTCGATCTCCGCGCCCGCCGGATAATCGATCCCGAGCATCTTGCCCACCTTGTCCAGCGCCTCGCCGGCGGCGTCGTCGATCGTCGTCCCAACTAGTTGATAGCTCCCGTAATCCACCACCTTTATCAGTGCGGTGTGTCCCCCGGAGACGAGCAGCCCCATGAACGGGGGCGGATCGTCCGGGTAGGCGAGGCGATGGGCGAACAGGTGCCCCTCCAGGTGGTTGACCCCGATGAACGGGATTCCGCGTCCGAACGCGATTCCCTTCCCATAGGAGAGCCCGACGAGGAGCGGGCCGACCAGCCCGGGACCGAAGGTGGCGGCGACGAGCTTGAGGTCGGAAAAGCCGATCCGTGCCCCCTCTAACGCTTCCTTTACCAGATACGGGAGCTTGCGCAGGTGATCGCGCGAGGCAACCTCGGGGACGACCCCGCCGTAGCGGGAGTGGATCTTCGCCTGGGAGTAGACCAGGTTTACCTTGAGATCCGTCTGGCCGTGCAGGACCGCCACCGCGGTCTCGTCGCACGAGGTCTCGATCCCCAGTGTGTAGAAGTCTTCCATCATCGGATGTATTCGGGCTTCAGGACCGCAATGCAGGGAAGGTTGCGGTAGAGCTCGGCGTAGTCCATCCCGTAGCCGATGATGAACTCGTCGGTGTCCATGGTGAACCCGACGTAGTCGATCTCCACCGGCACCTCCCGGCGCACCCGCTTGTCGATCAGGGTACAGATGCGGATCGACGCCGGATCGCGCGCGGCGAACCCGCGCCGCAGGTAGTCGATCGTGTGCCCGGTGTCGATGATGTCCTCGACGATCAGGACATCCCGCTCGTAGATCGGGCGGTCGAGGTCCTTGACCAACCGCACCGCGCCCGGAGATGTACCGTTCCCGTAGGAGGAAACGCATATGAAATCGTATTCCACCTCCGTGGGGATCCTGCGGATCAGGTCGGCCATGAAGACCATCGCCCCCCGCAGCACGCACACAAGGACCGGCGGGCGCCCCTTGGGATCGCGGGAAAAACCGCCGCTTGTGTAATCACGGGATATCCGCTCCCCAAGGACCGCGACCCTTCGTTCGATCTCCTCGGCGGAGAACAGGACCTTCTCTATCCGCTCCTCAATCGGTTGTACGTTCATCTTTTCGCCTCAAGGAAGAAACTCCATAAGTTTCCCCGCTCGGGGAGAAAAAGCAACCCCCCGCTTGACCGAGGAGGGGCGCTTGGCCATACTAGTTACCGAGGGGGTGGAGCGATGAAAGAGCTGGTGGTGTTGGTCGGGCTTCCGGGGTCGGGAAAGACGAGCTTCCGCAACCGTCATCCGGGTTGGGCGGTCATCTCCAAGGACGACATAAGGAGGAACGTATTCCACCGCGACTTCGACCTCGAGTACGAGGAGGCGGTGGACCGGATCTTCTCCGCGATGCTCGTCGAGGCGGTTGATTCCCCGGCCCAGGTCGTGTGCGTGGACAACACCAACCTCACCCGCGCCGAGCGGGCGCCGCTGATCGAGGTGGCGAGGCTCTCCGGTCGGCTCCCCATCGCCTACGTCATGCCCCTCCTCCCCATGAA
>JAJRTG010000216.1 GCA_024278395.1 Fidelibacterota bacterium
ACCATCAACCTCGATGAACTCCACCGCGAGCTCACCGAAAAGATCCGTCAGGAGACCTCGGCCGGGAACCGTCGCCGTCTGATCAAGCGTCTCGAGGTCGTCGACCAGCTGCGCGCCTCGGGGAACGACCCCCAGGACATGGTGCTGGAGGTGGTTCCGGTCCTCCCGCCGGCCCTGCGGCCGATGATTCAGCTCGAGGGGGGGAAATTCGCAACCACCGACCTCAACGACCTCTACCGCCGGATCATCAACCGGAACAACCGGCTGAAGAAGCTGATCGACATGGGTGCCCCGGAGGTGATCCTGCGGAACGAGCGGCGCATGCTCCAGGAGGCGGTCGACGCCCTGATCCACAACGAGAAGAAGGAGAACCCGATCCGCGGCCGCGACAACCGTCCGCTCAAGTCCCTCTCCGAGCGGATCCACGGCAAGCACGGGCGCCTGCGCCGCAACCTGCTCGGCCGCCGCGTCGACTACTCAGGCCGCGCGGTGATCGTGGTCGACCCGAAGCTGAAGCTTTCCCAGTGCGGGATCCCGAAGAAGATGGCCCTGGAGCTGTTCAAGCCGTTCATCCTTCACTACCTGGAGACGATCACCTTCTCCGACTTCGATGAGATCAAGAACAAGGCCCTGCGCGGCGAGATGCCGGAGGTGTGGGACATCCTGGACAAGTTGATCAAGGACCATCCGGTCCTTCTGAACCGCGCCCCCACCCTGCACCGCCTGTCGATTCAGGCGTTCGAGCCGGTCCTCGTCGACGGGGACGCGATCCACATTCACCCGTTCGTCTGCCCGCCGTACAACGCCGACTTCGACGGTGACCAGATGGCGGTCCATCTTCCGCTGTCCCCGGAGGCGATCAAGGAGGCGCGGGAGCTGATGGCCGCTCCCCGCAACATCCTCTCCCCGGCGAACGGGGAGCCGCTGAGCATCCCCACCCAGGATCCGATCTTCGCTTATTACTTCCTCACCCTTCTCGATGAGGAGGGGAAAGGAGCGGGGAAGGCGTTCCGCGATTTGAGCGAGGCACGGCGTGCGTACGAGGAGGGGTTCCTCGACCTGCACGCGCCGATCAAGATCCGGATCGATGGGAAGATCATCGAGACCACCCTCGGACGGGCTGAGCTCAATCAGTTCCTTCCGCCTGAGATCCGAGACTACAACAAGGTGTTCGACCGCCGCGTGGTGAAGAAGCTCCTCACCGAGTGCTACGACCGGTTCGGTTGGGCCCGCACCGCCGAGCTCCTCGACAGTTTGAAGGAGCTGGGGTTCAAGTACGCCACCCAGGCCGGGCTGACGATCTCGATCAAGGACTGCCTCATCCCTCCGGAGAAGGATGCGATCATCAAGCGCTCCTACGCTGTGGTGCGGAGGATCAACAAGATGTACGAGCTCGGGCTTGCCACCGAGGAGGAGCGCAAGGCCGCGGTGATCCGCGTCTGGCGGCGGACGGTTGACGAAGTCGAAAAAGCGACGATGGAGAACCTGCGCAAGCACAAGTTCAACCCGGTCTACGGGATGGTCACCTCGGGGGCGCGCGGCGGACCGGATCAGGTCAAGCAGCTCTCCGGGATGCGCGGTCCGATGGCCGGCCCTTCCGGGGAGATCATCGAGATGCCGGTCATCTCCAACTTCCGCGAGGGGTTGGATATGATGGAGTACTTCATCTCCACCCACGGGGGGCGGAAGGGGGCGGCCGACACCGCGCTCAAGACCGCCGATTCCGGTTACCTTACGCGCCGCTTGGTCGACGCCACCTCGGACACGATCGTGAAGGAGGTTGACTGCGGGACCGCACAGGGTGTGGATATCGACCCGCTGCGGTTCAGCCAGTACGAGGAGATGGAGTAGATCGAGGAGCGGATCTACGGCCGCGTGGCGAGCCAGCCGATCATCGACCCAGGGACGGGGGAGGTGCTCGTCGAGGCCAACCAGTGGATCACCCGCGAGATGGCCGCCTATATCGGAAAACTGCAGGTCACCCTCCCGGTCGGAAGCAAGTCCGAAGAGGACCGCCTCATCGGGACGAAGAGCGTGGCCGAGATCCCTGATCCGAAGACCGGGCAGGTGCTCGTCAAGCAGGATGAGCTCCTTACCCCCCACCTCCTCGATCTGCTGCGGTCGGCCGGGGTCAAGGAGGTCAAGGTGCGGCCCCGGATCGTCATCCGTTCGCCGATGACCTGCGAGACCAAGGGCGGGGTCTGTCAGCTCTGCTACGGCTACGACATGAGCAACCATAAACCGGTCCAGCTTGGGACGGCGGTGGGGGTGATCGCCGCCCAGTCGGTCGGGGAGCCCGGGACTCAGCTCACGATGCGGACGTTCCACACCGGCGGTGTCGCCGGCGAGGACATCACCCAGGGGCTGCCCCGCGCCGAGGAGCTGTTCGAGGCGCGGAAGACAATGAAGAGCGGGCAGGCCGGAATCTCTCCCCTCGACGGGCACGTGACGGCGATCATTCCCACACAGGCGGGGAAGGATCAGATCGAGATAACGAGCGAGGCCCGCACCCTCCTCCTTCCGACCGCTCTGTGCAAGGCGGAGCCGGGGGAGGAGATCGGAAGCGTCGAGGAGCTTCTCGACGCGGGAAGCCCGTGCGCCGGTGAGGTGTATCTGCTGCAGACGGACGATGAGCGAAGGGAGCTGTTCGTCATCGACACGGCCTCCGGTGACCGGTCCTATCCCCTCCCCCCGAACGCCGTTCCGTGCGTGAAGGATGGAGATAGGGTCAAGGAGGGGGATCCCTTGACCGAGCGGTTCAACATCGAACCGATCGTGGCGGAGAAGGACGGGACGGTCAGAATTCCGGAGGATAAGTCCCGTACGTTCGAGCTCGTCACCGATGACGGGGAGAAGTTTACGTACGAGATCCCCTACGGAGCGCGGATGATCGTGGAGCCGGGGGCGAAGGTGCGGGAGGGGGATGCCCTTACCTCCAGGTCCAAGCCGATCTTCATCGCCGCCGAGGGAGAGGGGACCGTCCTCATCATCCCCGGTCGGATCATAGTGTATAACCCGGAGGGGAGGGCCATCCGCTTCCCCCTCACCCCGGACGTCTCCCCGAACAAGGGGAACGGGGAGAAGGTGCGGGAGGGTGAGCCGCTCGTCCGCTTGGAGGTCGAACATGCGGGGAGCGCGGTGGTGGATCAGGTGGAGAAAGAGGGTGAGATCACCCGCGTATCCCTGCGCTACAAGAGCATCGTGGAGACCGATCAGGCGGTCACGGTCCATATCGGGGACAAGGTGAAGAAGGGAGACCTCCTCACCAAGGGGGTCATCGCTCCCCACACCCTGCTCGATTCGGCCGGAGTGAACAAGACGCGCGAGTACCTGCTCACCGAGATTCACAAGGTTTACAAGGCGCAGGGAGTGGACATAAACGACAAGCACCTGGAGGTCATCATCCGCCAGATCCTTAACAACGTGCGGATCGTGGAGCGTGGAGATTCCCGGTTCCTGCTCGGGGATCTCGTTCCGCTTGAGGAGTTCCAGGACGAGGTGAGCAGGCTATCCCAGTGGAACAGCTGGGCGAAGCAGATGCAGAAGGAGGCCATCGGAGCGGAGATCGTGGAGGATGTCGCCTCCAAGGGGCACCTGATCGCGCAGGCGGGGACTCCGCTCACTCCGGAGATCCTGCACGCCGCGAACCGGGCCGGAGTGGAGACGATCCGTGTCCGCCAGGGGGATGAAACCGCCGAGATCCCGGTGTTGGAGAAGCAGCTTCCGCTTGGAGAACGGGAGTTGCTGCGGATCTCCAAGGCGGCCCTTCAGACGAAGGGGTGGCTCTCCGCCGCGTCGTTCCAGCGGACGACCAAGGTCCTCGCCGAGGCGGCCCTGCGGGGAGAGACGGACGAACTGGAGGGCCTGAAGCCGAGCATCATCGTGGGGAAGCGCATCCCGGCTGGAACCGGTTTCCCGATGCCGGAGAAAGCGCAGCAGGCCGTACAGACAGCCGAAGCAGAGCCGGAGGCCAGCTTGACAGAGTCCTCGGACTGACCTAAAATTCATGCCAAATTTGGAGAGTGATTATGCCGACGATTAACCAACTTATCCGATTGGGAAGAAAACCGAAGGGGAAGAAGAGCAAGGCTCCGGCGCTTTCCTCCTGCCCGCAGCGGCGGGGGGTGTGCACGCGGGTGTACACCCGAACGCCGAAGAAGCCTAACTCCGCTCTGCGGAAGGTGGCACGTGTCCGCCTGAGCAACGGAAAGGAAGTCACGGCCTACATCGGTGGTGAGGGACATAACCTGCAGGAGCACTCGATGGTCCTGGTGCGCGGCGGGCGTGTCAAAGACCTTCCTGGAGTGCGCTATCACATCATACGTGGTACGATGGACGCCGAGGGTGTTGAGGGGCGCCGCCAGGGACGGTCCAAGTATGGGGCCAAGAAGGGAAGCTAGGAGGAAGGGATGCAGATACCAGGCCGCGATGTCAAACCCGACATAAAGTACAACAGCAAGCTTCTGTCGAAGCTGATCAATTACGTAATGCTCGACGGGAAGAAATCCGTCGCCGAGCGGATCGTCTACGAAGCGCTCGAGCGGATCGAGAAGCGCAGCGACACTCCCCCGCTCGAGGTGGTGAACGCCGCGGTCGCCAACTGTTCCCCCCGTCTTGAGGTGCGCACCCGCCGCGTCGGGGGCGCCAACTACCAGGTGCCGTACGAGGTCCCGCCCGACCGCCAGACCGCCCTCGCCTTGCGGTGGATCGTCAAAGCGGCGCGCGAGCGCGGTGAATACACGATGGCCGAGCGCCTCGCCGCTGAGATCATGAACGCGGCGAACAAAGAGGGTAAAGCGTACGGGAAGCGCCTCGAGGCCCACCGGATGGCCGAAGCGAACCGCGCCTTCGCCCACTACCGCTGGTAATCCGTTTTCCCGTCCATGTCAGACGCCGATAGTGTGGGCTTGGAGAAGGTCCGCAACATCGGGATCATCGCCCACATCGACGCCGGCAAGACGACCACCACTGAGCGGATCCTCTATTACACGGGCCGCACCCACAAGATGGGTGAGGTCCATGAAGGGGATACCGAGATGGACTGGATGCGGCAGGAGCGGGAGCGGGGGATCACCATCACCTCCGCCGCTACCACCTGCCCGTGGAAGGGACATCGGATAAACATCATCGACACCCCGGGACACGTCGACTTCACCGCCGAGGTGGAGCGCTCCCTGCGCGTCCTCGACGGTGGGGTCGTCATCTTCTCCGGGGTGGAGATGGTGGAATCGCAGTCCGAGGCCGTCTGGCATCAGGCCGATCGCTACGGTATCCCGCGGATCGCGTTCATCAACAAGCTCGATCGGGTGGAGGCGGATTACCACGGCACCCTCTCCATGATCGAGGAGCGCCTCGCCGGCCGCGTCGTGCCGCTGCAGATCCCGTACCGTGATGAGGACCGACATCTCCTGGGGATGATCGACCTCATCGCGCAGAGGCTCATCGTCTGGGATCAGGAGAGCAAGGGTAAGGAGTTCGAGCTTCTCCCGATACCGGAGGAGATGCGAGCCGAGGCCGCTCGGTACCGGGAGCGGGCGATCGAGCGGGTGGCGGAGTTCGACGATCGGGTGATGGAAGCCTACTTGGAGACCGGTGATGTCGATCCCGAGTTGTTCCACGCCGGGCTGCGGCGCGGGTGCATCCACCACCGGTTGATCCCGGTCCTCGGGGGGGCGGCGTTCCAGAATCAGGGGGTTCAGCCCCTGCTCGACGCGATTGTCCGCTACCTCCCCTCACCGGTCGACATCCCGCCGGTCGAAGGGGTGGATGGCGAGGGGGTCAGGCGCGCCGACCCGAACGAGCCGCTCGCCGCACTCGCGTTCAAGGTCGTCACCGACCGCTACGCCGGGAGGCTGGTGTTCATCAGGGTCTACTCCGGGACGGTCGGGGTCGGGGACACGATCCTGAACTCCTCGACCGGCAAGAAGCTGCGCCTCACCAAGATCTTCCGCATGCACGCCGACAAGCGGACTCCGCTTGAGGCGGCGACCGCCGGGGATATCGTGGCGGTCGTGGGCTCGGGCCCTCTCAGCACGGGTGATACCCTGTGCGATCCGAAGGCCCCGATCCTCCTCGAGAAGATCCGGTTTCCTGAGCCGGTGGTGTTCGTGGCGGTGGAGCCGCGTACCGAGGCCGAGCAGGAGGCCCTTGAGGAGGGCCTGCGCAAGCTCGCCGCCGAGGATCCCACCTTCCGCATATCGGTCGACGAGACGACCAACCAGACGATCATCGCCGGGATGGGGGAGCTTCACCTGGAGGTGCTCATCCGCCGGCTGCGGGAGGAGCTCGGGGTGCAGGCCCTGGTCGGTCCGCCCCAGGTCGCCTACCGGGAGACGCTGCGGGCCCCGATTGAGGTGGAGGAGAAGTTCGAGCGCCAGGCGGCGGGGAGGGGGCAGTACGCCCACGTCATCATCCGGTTCGAGCCGCTCCCCCGCGGAAGCGGTTTCCGCTTTACGGATTTGATAAAGCAGGGCGAGATTCCGAAGGAATATCGGGCGGTCGTGGAGAGGACGTTGCGGGAGACGTTGACAAACGGCCCCCTCGCCGGTTATCCTTTGGTGGACATCGGGGCCACCCTGATCGGTGGATCCTTTCACCCGGTCGATTCCTCGGAGCTTGCCTTCAGCGCGGCTGCTGCCGGTGCACTCCATAAGGCGTATGAGGAGGGGAGTTTTGACCTTCTCGAGCCGATCATGGAGGGGGAGGTGATCACCCCCGGGGAATATCTGGGTGAGGTGTTGGAGGATCTTTCGCGCCGGCGCGGGGAGATCCGTGAACTTAAGTCGCGGGGGACGGTGCAGATCATATTTGTCGCCGTCCCGTTGGCTGAGACTTTCGGGTACGCGACGCAGTTGCGTTCGCTTACCCAGGGAAGGGCGACCTACACCCTGCGGGTGGCGCGATATGAGGTTGTGCCGGAGAGGTTGAAGGAAGAAATCATAAGACGCAGAGGTTATTAGCCATGGCGAGAGAGAAGATCAGAATCAAGCTGCGGGGCTACGATCACGAGCTGGTGGACAGTTCCGTCCGCAAGATTGTGGAGGCAGCGAAGGAGACACGGGCTAAGATAGCGGGGCCGATCCCCCTCCCGACGAGGCGGCGGATCTACACGGTACTGCGTTCCCCGCATATCGACAAGCGGTCGATGGAGCACTTCGAACGGAAGATCCACACCCGCTTGCTCGATATAAAAGAGCCGACCTCGGAGACGATCAACGCCCTGATGGATATCGAGCTCCCGACCGGGATCGATATCGAGATCAAGCTATAGACGGAGGTTCAAGAGGATGGCTCTAGGAATCTTAGCGCGAAAGATTGGAATGACGCAGGTCTTCGTCGACGACCGTGCCGTAGGGGCTACTGTGATCGTGGCCCCGCCGTGTACGGTGGTGCGGGTGAAGACCGTGGAGACGGACGGGTACAACGCCCTTCAGCTCGGTTACGAGGAGATCCCGGAGCGTAAGGCGACAAAGCCGTTGCTCGGGCACTTCAAGAAGGCCGGAGTGCCTCCCCATCGCCACCTGTTCGAGGTGCGGGTGGACGACCCCGATTCCTACAACGTAGGGGATAAGATCGGGGTCGATCTATTTGAAGAGGGGGAGAAGATCGACGTCACCGGGGTCTCACGTGGGCTCGGGTTCCAGGGGGTGGTGAAGCGCTGGAACTTCGCCGGAGGTCCGAAGACGCATGGCTCGAACTTCCACCGCCGCCCCGGCTCGGTGGGGCAGTGCGTGGAGCCCGGCCGGGTGGTCAAGGGGCGTAAGCTTCCTGGGCATGCGGGGAGCAGACGGGTGACGGTGAAGGGGCTGCGGGTGCTCAAGGTCGATCCTGAGAGGAACCTGATCGTGCTGCTCGGCTCGACCCCGGGCGCCCGTGGGACGTTGCTTAAGTTGAGGAAGAGCCATGGTTGAAGCGAAACTCTATTTATTTGACGATACGGAAGCCGAGCCGAAGACCGTTGAACTCGACGAGCATATCTTCGCCGCGCCGGTGAACACCGACCTCCTCTACCGGGCGGTGCGGATGCAGCTCTTGAACCGGCGGCAGGGGACCCATTCCACCAAGACGCGCGGTGAGGCGCGTGGGGGGGGACGTAAGCCGTGGCGCCAGAAGGGAACAGGGCGCGCCCGCGCCGGTTCGCGGCGCTCTCCGCTGTGGGTGGGCGGAGGAACGGTCTTTGGCCCCAAACCGAGGTCCTATGAGATCAAGCTTCCGAAGAAGATGAAGCGGGCGGCGCTCGCCTCTGCTCTGTCCGACCGGGCGGGATCTGGGAAGATCGTCCTGGTCGACAAAGCCGGGTTCACCGCCCCGAAGACGAAGAGGGCGATCGAGCTCCTGAGTCGGTTGGGAATGGCCGCATCGACCCTGGTAGTCGTCTCCAGGAGCGAGTATAATCTCCCGGTCAAGAAGTCCTTCTCCAACATCCCGCAGGTGAAGTGCCTGGCGACCCCGGGATTGAACGTATACGACATTCTGCGTCATGAGGGACTTGTTTTGACGTTGGGGGCACTTGAGGAGTTGAAAACGAGGTTCTAGGATGGCAAAACTAAGACATGCTGAAGATATCATCCTCGCGCCGCTTCTGACCGAGGAGACCTGGGCCAAGATAGCGGAGAACAAGTACGCGTTCCGCGTGGCCTTGGGGGCGAACAAGATCCAGATTCGCAAAGCGGTGGAGGAGCTGTTCAAGGTTAAGGTGGAGAAGGTGTGGACGGCGAATATGCCGGGTAAGCCGCGCCGAGAGCGGATGAACCAACTGCACGGTCGGACATCCCGGTGGCGTAAGGCGGTTGTCCGCCTCGCCCCCGGTGACCGCATCGACGTGATGGGAGGATAACAGGATGGCGCTTAAGAGATTCAAGCCGACTTCACCCGGAATCCGCCACGCCGAGTGGCCCGATTACTCCGAGCTGACCAAGGTCAGGCCGGAGAAGAGCCTGTTGCGGCCGTTGCCCAAGAGCGGAGGGCGGAACAACCAGGGTAGGATCACCTCCCGCTTTCGCGGCGGCGGGCATAAACGGCTGTATCGGGTGATCGATTTCGCGCGCGACAAGGAAGGGATCCCGGCGCGGGTCGTCACCCGCGAGTACGACCCGAACCGCTCCGCGTGGATCACCCTCCTTCACTACGCCGACGGGGAGAAGCGCTACATCCTCTCTCCGATGGCGCTGGAGCCCGGGGCCGTCGTGGAGGCGGGGGAGAACGCCGAGGTGCGCGTTGGAAACGCAATGCCCATCAGGCGGATCCCTCTCGGGGCCACGATCCACAACCTGGAGCTCACCCCGGGAAGCGGGGGGAAGGTAGCGCGCGCGGCCGGCACCTCGGCGAAGCTGATCGGGAAAGAGGGCGGTCGGGCGCACATCCGCATGCCCTCGGGTGAGGTGAGGATATTCAGCGTCGAGTGCCGTGCGACGATCGGCGCGGTGAGCAATCCTGATCACAAGAACGTGAAGCATGGTAAGGCCGGACGCGTGCGCCATCTTGGGCGCAAACCGCACGTGCGCGGGGTGGCGATGAACCCGGTCGATCACCCGCACGGCGGCGGGGAGGGTCGGGCCCGGGTCGGGCGCCCTCAGGTGTCCCCGACCGGGAAGCTGGCCAAGGGCGGACGGACCCGCAAGAAGCGCAAGGCCTCGAGCGCCCTGATCGTGCGTCGCGCTGGTAAGGGGAGGAGATAAGAGATGCCGAGATCGACGAAGAAGGGTCCTTACGTGAAGGAGAGCCTGCTCAAGAAGGTGCAGCGGGCCAAGCGTGGGGAGCTCAAGGAGATCAAGACGTGGTCGCGGGCCTCGATGATCACCCCG
>JAJRTG010000217.1 GCA_024278395.1 Fidelibacterota bacterium
GAAGTCCCAGGAATAGGAGATGATGATCCCGTTCGGGCTGGAGGACGCCCCGGCGTCGAAGCTGACCTCGAGGGGCGGATAGCCGCTCTTCGGGGCGTAGGAGAACTCAGCACGCGGGAGACTCGGGAAGAGACATCCGGAAAGGAACGTGACCGCTATGAGCACCGCGCCGAGCGCAATAAACCGCATCTTCATGACATGACCATCCTTCCTTATAAGGTGATGCCCTATTCTACGCCACCCGCATGTGGGGCGCACCCTTGTGCGGGAACCCTCGTCTCACTACCATCTGTCGAGTGGAAATGAAACGGGACACTTCATCGGAGCCGTGGACTCACTACACCCTGGGTGAGGAGATAGCGAACAGCATCACCCATGGGATAGGCGCCGTGTTGAGCGTCGCCGGGCTCACCCTGCTCGTGACGATCGCGGCGCTCGAGCACGATCCCCTGCGCATTGCAAGCTTCACCATCTACGGGGTGAGTCTGGTCCTCCTGCACCTCGCCTCCACCCTGTACCACGGGCTGCGCCCCCATCGGGTGAAGCGGGCGTTCCGCATAATCGACCACTGTTCGATCTACCTGCTGATCGCCGGGACGTACACCCCGTTCCTCCTCGTGGGGCTGCACGATTCCCAGGGCTTTATGCTCCTCGGGGTCGTCTGGGGGCTCGCCCTGCTGGGGATCCTGTTTCAGGTCGCGTTCAGCGGCTGGTTCAGCAGGTTCTCCGTCATCACCTACGTCGGGATGGGCTGGCTGGTGGTCGTCGTGTTCCGCAGGCTCCTGGAGAGCATCCCTCTCGGCGGGTTCATCCTCATCGTCGCCGGGGGGCTCGCCTACATGGTGGGGATCATCTTCTACGGGTGGAGGAAGCTCCCCTATCACCACGCGATCTGGCACCTGTTCGTCCTCGGGGGGAGCGCCTGCCACTTCTTCGCCATATTCTTCTACCTTCTCCCCACCGGTTGATACGCGGGTCCCCCTCAGGAGGGACCTCTCCCCTCGAGGATGAGCGCGCTTCGTTCCTTCAGGAAATCCAGGGTGAACACCTCATCCGGGATCGACGCAGGGAACTCGAGCTTGCTGTAGCTCATCACGGTCTCCTTGCCGGCGGGGAGGTCCTCGATCGTGAAGCTTTCCGGGTAGAGGAGCTTCCCTCCGGCCGCGGTGGTGAACTCCTCGTACTGCCCCACGGTGTCGATCTCGATCAGCTCGCCGGCTGCACTCCAGAACTCGGCTCGGGAGAGGGTGTTTTTCCCCTTCTCCACCGTGATGATCCCGTAGGAGAAGTCGGCGTTTACGCCCTCCTTCGGGGTCACGCGGTACTCCAATTCCGTGTCCGTCTCCTTGAGGAACGTCGGTTCGTAGTCATCGCTGTGCCAGATGATCCGATCGAGCCTCCCCATGCCGAAGCCGACCTCTTCCTCGGTTTGGGAGACGTCGAACGTCTTCTCCACCTCGAGGCTCGGCCACCAGGCGGTCACCCGGTCCCCTCTCTCCAGGAAAGCGAGGCCGAGCATGAACGAGGCGCTCGCGTCGGTGATCACCGATGCCGAGACCTCTCTCCCCTTGGTCCATATCTCCATCGTGTAGCCCGCCGGTTCGTTCTTTCCGACGGTCACGGTTATCCTCAGTGTGCCGCGGCTGTAGGGGGCGATGAACCGCGAGATCGCCGTTTGATATGGATCCATCGGTTGCCCTGCCGTGACGACCGCGGAGATCAGCACCGCGCACACGACCAGCAGCATCGTCCTTCGTTTCATCATCGCTCCTTTCCTCCTTTCTCGAACAGGTCGATCAGAACCGGCAGGACGAGGAGATCCAACACCAAGCAGAGCGCGATCCCCATCGACGCCACCCAGGCGAAGGAGATCATCCCCCGATGGGAGGAGAAGACGAGGCTCATCATCGCCATGATCGTGGTCAGAGTCGTCATCGTGATCGCCTTGCCGGTCGATACGAACGTGCGGCGGATGTTCCGCTCCACCAGATACCGGTGGTAGAGATGGACCGCGTCGTCGATCCCGATCCCGAGGACGAGCGGGAACGCCATGATGTTGACGATGTTCAGCTTCATCCCCAGGGCGGGCATCAGGGCTAAAGTGAAGAACAGGCTTAGAAGGAGCGGGATGAGGATCGCGGTCACACGGCGGAGGCTGCGGAAGTCCAGAAGCAGGACGAGGGCCAACACGCCCAGTACGGCCCCGGTGGCCCGCAGCACACCGGGCACCATCTTCGCCAGCACCTGCGCCCAAATGGGGACGACCCCTGTGGGATCGGCGATGACCGAACGGATCTCGGCGAGATGGCGCTCGGTGAACCGCGACTCCCAGACGTACTCGGATGGGTAGATGGTAAGAAGGTAACTCCCGTCCTTCCCCTGGAACCGGTCGAAGTAGACCTGGGGGACGTCCGCGCGTGTTATGGAGAGGTTATGAATTCCGTCGACCAACGAGCGGTACTCCAGCCCGAGCTTGGCGTAGACGACGTCGTTCACGGCGCGGAGCTCCTCCTCGTCGGCCGCCCGCGCGCTCTCCGTCAGCGGCCCCAGCTCCTGTTCCACGGCCTCTATCGCGGCGACTAGGCGGGTGAAGCCGGACATGTAGGAGAGGGTTTTCAGTTGAAAGAGGTTGATCTTCAGCTCCGAGATCTGGGCGAGGATCCCCTCCCGGCTGATCCGGTCGGCGATGGAGGGGGACAAGGCTTCGATATCGGGAGCGATCTCCTCGATGATCCTCCGCCGGGCCTTCTGCTCCCCCGGGCTGGGGTAGACGTCGGCCAGGCTCTCCGTCCGCTTGACGGTCGATTCGCACTCCAGCTCCTGCGCCACGCGATAGAGCTCGTCCAGGCTGCCGAGCATGGCGTAGCTCGTGTAGATGGAGAAGTCGAACTTGCCCAGAATCTCGTGCTGCAGCCGGATGGACTCGAGCCCCTTCGGCTCGATCTTCAGAACATCCTTCTCGATCCGCAGCCTGGAGACGGAGAACGACCCCAGGGCGACCAGCACGATCAACCCGGCCGCGACGAGGTAGCGGAACCGGACGAAGAGGGACGTGCTGGGGCCCAGGAACCGGAACGGGACCGCAGGCATCGCCCTCCCCCTGCGCCCCAGCCGCCGGTCGACGGCGGTGAGGAGGAGGGGGAAGACCATGACCATGGAGAGGAATGCACTGAGGACGCAGATGCCGCCGACGACTCCGAGGTCGTTCATCCCCTTGAACCCGGCGACGGTGATGGCGAAGAAGGCAGCGGCCGTGGTCAGCGCGCCCACGGCGAGGCCGCGGCCGATCTTGCCGAAGACGTCCGTCAGTGCCTCCTCGATCGCCATCCCGCCCGCCCGGTCCTCCGAGTACTTGGCGAGGAGATGGATCGCGTAGTCGATCCCCAACCCGAGGAGGATGACCGGCGCCATCATGGAGAACATGTTCAGCTCACCGACGGCGAGAGAGGAGATCCCCAAGCCCCAGATCACTCCGATCACGAGCGGGACCGCCGCCAACACCGGGATCAAGAGCTGGCGAAAGCCGATGAAGAAGATGAGCAGGATGCCGACGAGGGCGACGAGGAACCCCAGGGCCAGGTTGTCCATCACGGCGGCGGCCTCATCCGAAGCGAGGACCGGAAAGCCGGTGAGCCCGATCCGCACGCCGGGGCTCTCCGCTTCGACATCGGATATCACTCCCCGCAGGTGCGCGGTCAGTCGCGACGCGTACCTGAAGTCGTTGGCGTCTCCTACGGATACCACCTGCATCAGCGCGAGCGTGCCGTCCGGGGAGACCAGCCGTCCGTCATCGTCGATGTAACGGTAGACGGAGTCCTCAGATGGATCGACCAGGATGTCGGTCAACGCGCGGTCGATGAAGAATCCGCTCGGAGCCCCCTTCAGGCCCGTTGCGACTGCGGTGAGGAGGCTCCGGTAATAGCCCATGAACCGGACCAGCCTGTCCTCGTCCTGTTTCACGCGCGACTGCATGTCGTAGTCGGAGAAGGAGGCGTTCATCCCCGCCAGGAAGTCTTCGAGGTTGAATCCGGCGAACACCCGCGAGAGCGTCTTTGGGTGCTCCTTGAGGTCGTTCCTCATCCTTTCCAGGTCCTCCGCTTTCTGGAGGATCAGGGAGTACCTGCGGAAGAACCCCATCTCCTCGCGCCACTGCACGTCGCGGATCCACCCCTTGTCCTCCCGCAGGCGGGCGGCCAGGGCGTCTCCGGCGGCGAGGATCCTGCCCGGCTCTTTCCCCTCCAGGACGACGAACACCGATGAGGAATAGGGGTAGTTCTCCCGCATCCGGTCGTAGGCGCGCATCACCGGCGTATCCGGTGAGAGCAGGTCCTTGAAGTTGAGCTTGACCTGGATCCGGGCGGCGAAGAGACCCAACGCGAGCGTCATGGCGATGATGATGCCGATGAGGAGCCTTCTCCGGTGCAGGGTCAAGTACACGAGAAGGGAGTAGAGCCCTTTCATATTACACCGCGTCCTTTTCTATCCCGCGCAGGAAGTTCTCCACCACGGCCTCACACGCCCGCCGGAACGAGAATCCGTGTGGATCGATCATCCAATGAGCCCACAGGCCGTCGAGGGCGGCGGCCAATCCGACGGCGGCGAGCTGCGGATCCACTCCCCGGAACTCACCACGATCGATTCCGTCTTCAATCACGTCTGCTATCCACTTCCGATAGTGGCGCAGAGCGTTTCCGAAGCTCTCCCGGATATCCGGCTCGCGACCGGCGTGGGCCCAGAACTCGAACAGCAGGTTCATCAGCTCGGCCGATCTCTCGGCCGTTTCGGCGCTGAGGCGGCCGAGGTGCCTCAGCTTGTCCGCGGCCGACTCGGGGGCCGAGACGTCTTCCAAGGCCTGCTCAAACTCGGCCATCCAGGCGTCGAGCACGGCCAGGAAGAGCTCCTGCTTGTTCTTGAAGTAGTAGTAGATGAGCGCCTTGCTGAGATGGGCCGTCGTCGCGACCTCGTCCATGGTCGTTGCGTGGTAC
>JAJRTG010000218.1 GCA_024278395.1 Fidelibacterota bacterium
GGCAAGAGCCTGAAGTGGTTCGTGTGGATAATCGGCGGCCTCCTATTCCTCCAGAACGTCCTCAACTACAACATCTCCAGCCTGATCGCCGGACTTGGGATCGGAGGACTGGCGCTCGCGTTCGCCGCCCAGGACACGATCGCCAACATATTCGGCGCGGTCATGATCTTCCTCGACCGACCGTTCAAGGTGGGAGACGCGGTGAACCTGGAGGGGTTCGAAGGGGCGGTGGAAGCGATCGGGCTGCGTTCGACGCGCATCCGCACCTGGGACGGGACTCTGGTCACGATCCCCAACCGCACCGTCGCCTCGGCGAACATCAACAACCTCGCCGCCCGCCCGATGCGGCGCACCAACTTCACGATCGGGCTCGTGTACGATACCCCGACCGAAAAGTTGGAAGAAGCACTGGAGATCCTGCGCGACATCCTGAAGAACCACCCGGCGACCGGCCAGTACCGCGCCTACTTCAACCGGTTCGGGGACTTCTCCTTGAACATCCTGGTGCAGCACTGGTGCAAGGTGATGGACTACGAGGAGTACCTGAAATCGCTTGAGGAGATAAACCTGGAGATCAAGCGCCGGTTCGAGGCCGCCGGACTCGAGTTCGCCTTCCCCACCCAGACGATCGTGCTGAAAAGGTAACGCGCATCACAACACGAACCCTGCCACCGCCAGGTCGGCCAGCAGGGCCGTCCCTCGGAACAAGCATCTAGTACAGAGTACTTATTACATGATAAGAGACATAGTTGATATATAGTAACCTTTAGTATTGACACTGGTCGTAATTTAGCGTATAATAACTGTAAGAGGTGAAAGCAGTGATTACGCGCAAAGCACTTATATTGGCGCTGGGGTTGGCGATAGGGGCGATACTAGCAGTGACAGTAGTAGGACGAGTAACCCCTCTAGTTGCCGATCCAGGGTGTTATGTTAAGTGGCAGAACCATTGGTGCGGCTGGGGTAATGAGCAGACACAGTGGGTATGTGGTGCTGAGGCGGAGTTTTGGCATTACGATGCAAACGGAAATCCCTTTTATGTCTGGGGAAGCGTTGAATCAAGGTGTGATTCTTACTCCCCTTATCTCTGGATGGGAGGCACTACCGTTGCGGATACAGGTAGCGGCTATGGTGTATTACATCTTCGCATAACGGAATTATTCTCTGGTGCCGGATGGGACTCAGGAATTTGTTTGTCAAAGGGGAACGCTTATTGTCAGGATTAAGGAGGACAAAGAATGAGAACACTGATTTTAACCCTATTTTTATCTTTAATTTTCCCATCTGTAACTAACGGAGCGACCGGGCTCTTAAGCACAACGGTACCATGGCCACAGTGGCCACCAATCGAGTACAAAGCTCTTTCCCTTACTTCTACCCCTCCTTCAGGAACGATTGTTTTCCCCAAAGGGGAGAATATCCGTTACGCCACTATTGACCTAGGGGATGGTAAGATAGATGTGGCTATCCAACTCGGTGATGAACCATTAGTGTGGGTAGATGCGAATAACAATCAGAACTTGTGCGACGATGGCACTGGGAAGCCAAAGAGCGCGGGTTGCCATCCGCACTTCGGAACACCTCTTTTCAATTGGGAGTTTAAAGTACAGGTGCCCTACGAAATAAACGGGCAATCATTCACCCAGCCGTACTATTTGAAAGTTTCCGGTGAAAAATACGGGCTGACCAATGACAAATGGCACTTTTCGTATGTCTGTGGAGGATTGCGAAAGGGCTTGATTGATCTGGACGGAAGGCTGTACGGAATTTACATCGGAGATAGAAACTCAGATGGTTTGTATAATGACATCGAGAATCTAACGGTATTTATAGACGTAAACCACGATGGAAAGATTGCGTGGGGCGAAGAAGTGTATGAGATGTTCTCTCCTCCGACGTTTCCGATTCAGGTAGGGGTAAACGTCTATGCCATCAAGAGCGCCGATCCAGCTGGGAGAGTAATTGATCTGGAGAAGACGGGCGAGGCTACTCCTCCACCAGTTCTCGCTCCGGGTAATCCTGCCCCGGATTTTACTGCTGAGACAGTTGATGGGACCACGCTCACCCTTTCAGATTACCGCGGCAAAGTTGTCATCTTGCTCTCTCTGCTGTTTAAGGCATATCAAGATTCCTCATCATGTCCGTCATGTACCAAGCCAAAGACGGATTTGTTGCAACGCGCGTTGGAGCTCCAGCAAAGGGTTCAAGATGAGCCAGGGGGATTACAAGATAGGATCGCCATAATCGGGTTTGCGAGCGATCCTGAATCGCCGTCCGCGTCGCTGATCAAAGGATTGGGGATCAAGTTCCCGGTTATTTGGAACCCTCAATTGGGCAAATTGTATCGGTTGAGCAATATGGTAGTCGTAGATCAGGAAGGAATTATTCAGCTTACCGCTAACACTAATTACATAGTTAAGTATGATGGTGTTCATATAACCGATATTCGATACTGTAATCTTGGAGCTTGGGAGATTATGGAAAAGGTAGAGCAGCTATTGAAACGATAACTCGTAAGAAATAGCGCCTATCACAACACGAACCACGCCACGCCCAAATCGACCAAGAAGGCGATCCCCACCGGCACCACCATCCGACGCAGGAACGCAGGCATCGATGTCTTGAAGTAGGCAAGCGATACGGATACGCATGGATGGATCGGGGTGATCAGGTACCCGAGATAGACGGCGAAGTAGGTGACCCCGAATGCCGGGCCGGAAACCGCGGCGTGGGTCGTGAGATAGATCGGGATGACGACCGAGATCGGGGCCTGGATCCTCCCGGTTACGAGCCCGAGCAGAAAACCGATCGCCACGCAGAGGACCAGCGGAGGAAGTGAAAGCCCGGCGATCATGGCCGGTGCGCCTGAGGCCTGGAAGACGCGCAGGAAGAAGAACATGGAGAAGATGATCCCGGCGTAGTAGTGCGGGCGCATCCTCCGGTAGATCGAAGTGAGATCCCTCAACCCGCTCCCGGCGAGCCCCATCCCGAGCCCAAGACTGACCGCCACCCCCACCGCTGTTCCGATCTCCGGATAGGGGAGCGGGAGGGTCTTCTTCAGCACAAGGTCGACCGCCGGAGCCGCAAGGATGATCCCAAGCGGAATCGCCAGCTCCCTGCCGGAAAACCGCTCGTTGTAGCTCGCCCTCCCGTGCGCCCGACGTAAAAGAAACAGGTACCCGAGCCCGATCACTAAGAAGAACGCGGGGAGGAGGTAGAGGATCGCGGTGTACAGTCCCAACCCCGCGATCTTCGCCGAGGCGATGAGGGAGCTACCGAGGGGATAGGCGAGCAAAAACGCATGTCGGAACCAGACGTTCGCCGCCGCCTTCACGTCCGGGGAGACTTTCGGAGCGCCGCGCTCGAGCAGAGGGGCGGAGAGCAACGCCCCGCCGGGCATGGGGAGCATCCCGAGGAGAGCCGGGGCCATCGTGAGGAACGGGCGCACCCCGATGTGCAGGTTTCCCACCAACCGATCGATCCCGCCGCTCTCCTCAAGCACCCCGCCGATCATCGGGATCAATCCGACGACGAACGCGAGGAGGAGGACGGAAGGATCACCAAACGTGTGCAGAAGCGCCGTCCCGATCCCGACCGGGGAGAGGGTGAACACCCCGAGGATGAGCGCGGAGGCACCC
>JAJRTG010000219.1 GCA_024278395.1 Fidelibacterota bacterium
CAACCCGGTCTTCCCCGGGGTGTACGAGTGGGCCATGTCCGTGGCGGGAGCATCTATCGAATGCGCCGAAGAACTGCTGGCCGGACGGGCGCACGCCGCGCTCAACATCTCCGGCGGTCTCCACCACGCGATGCCGTCCCGGGCCTCGGGGTTCTGCCACATCAACGATCCGGTCCTCGCCATCCACGCGCTCTTGAAGGAGGGGAAGAGGGTCGCCTACATCGACATCGACGCCCACCACGGGGACGGGGTGCAGCACGCGTTCTACTCGACCGACCGGGTGCTCACGATCTCGACCCACCAGTCCGGTCACACCATCTTCCCTGGAACCGGTTTCGTGGATGAGATCGGGGAAGGTCCCGGAAAGGGGTACGCGGTGAACATCCCCCTCCTGCCGGGAGCGCGGGACGATGCGTTCGCCCGCGCCCGCGAGGAGGTGATCAGGCCCCTCCTCGCCGCGTACGACCCGGACGTGATTGTGACCCAGCTTGGGGCGGACGCGCTCCTCGGCGACCGGATCGCGAACCTCGGGATGAGCCTGCACGAGTTCGAGCGGTTCGCGAGGTTCTACCGGAGCCTGAACAAGCCGTGGCTCGGGCTGGGAGGCGGAGGGTACGACGTGGGGAATGTGGCGCGGGCGTGGACGCTGGTCTGGGGCGTCATGAACGGAGTCGAGCTTCCCGATGAGATCCCGGCAGAGTGGGCGACGCACGCCTCCAGCTACGGGATAGTGGAGACAAGCCTGCGTGGACCGGAGGGATCCGAACCATCCCCGAGCCGCGTGCTCGAGGACCTCGACCGCACGATCTCCGCTTTGAAAGAGACGGTCTTCCCCGTCATCGTCGGATAGAGATGGCCTACCGGATCCTCATCCTCTCCCTCGTCGTCGGGCTGATCGCCGGAGTGCTCATCCTCCTCAACGCGCCCCCCTCCCCCGGTTGGATCGTCAAGGCCGACCACCCGCTCGTGGTCGGGGGCTACGGGGATAACTTCTCCTACTCCGGGACCGATGTGCGCCCGCTCGACGGAAAGCTCGTGCTCGTGTTTGCCCCGAAGACTCATACAGGAACGATCACCGTCTCGATCACGACGACGGAGAAAAGCGGGCCGATAACGCTTTCATCCAAAGATAGCCTCACCGGTGAGATCACCTTGTCATCGCGCATCACCCCCGACGATCGGATAATCACCAACGCCGATATCTACGGAGATACCGGGATCCGCGGACCGGAGCTGCCTGTGACGCACGCCCTGCTCGCCGGCGAGAGCACGTTCGATCTCTACCTGAGCGGGCGGCTTGCCTACAAAAACCTTCACGGGGAATGGATGGCGGCGCAGGCGCTGCGCAAAGAGGACGGCGCCATCCGCAAGAGCGGCCTCTACTACAGTCCGCTTCTGCGCGACAAGACGGGATTCGCTGATCCCAAAAGGATGGAGTTCACGCTCATCCTCCATTCAACCGAGCCCGATCCGGAGAATGACCAGCCGTACACGGCCGCGCTCCAGTTGGTCTTCACTTCTGTTACCGTGAACCAGGAGCCATAGCCGAGTCAGCCATCGGCCGGGGAGTCCTTCCCCTCGATGAGGGTGTCGAGCTCCGCCTGCGTCCTGTCGGAGGTCGGTGTCTTCCGTTTGAACAGGCCGGTATGCCCGCCGAAGTAGTCGACCGCGCCTCCGATCTCGGCCGCGATCCCGGAGATGATGAGCTGATCCCCAAGCCGCACCTCCTCCGGTCCGCGCGGAACCACAAGGGCGCCGTCCCTCCGCACGATCCCGGCGATCAGGCACCCCTGCGGCCACTTTCGATCGGCGTGGATCTGCCCCACCGTCCTTCCCAGTCCGCGCGCCCGCTCGGAGACCACCAGCGAGACGATGATCCCCCGACCGTTGGCGAAGCTCGCCACCTCCCGCAGCCGTGGATGCTCGATCTCGAGCAGGAGAGCGTCGATGAATAGTCCGGCGATGTCGATGATCCCGGTCACCCCTGCCTGCTCGTAGGCGGTGCGGTACTGGGGATTGGGCATGCGGGCGACGATCCGTTTCACCCCCATCCCGCGGGCGAGGAGGGAGAACGCGAGGTTGTCCGCGCTCTCGCGCATGAGGGCGACCCCGACGTCCGCGCTTGAAAGCTCCGCTTCCTCCAGCACCCCGATATCGGTGGCGCTCCCGCAGACCGCGGTCACCCCGAGCTTGGCGCTTATCAGCTCGCACACATCATGGGAGAGGTCGATCACGGTGACGTCGTGCCTGTCCGCGGCGAGCCGCGCCACCAGCCTCCTTCCTGTGAGTCCCGCTCCGGCAACGACGACGCGCATCCTTAACCTCCTATCTCCAAACCCGGCGGGAGAAGATCAACAGGATCGGCAGGATCTCCAACCGCCCGGCGACCATCCCCAGGATATAGAATACCTTGATCACGGGGGAAATGCTCATGAGCTTATCCGGATGGATGAACGAGGGGCCGACGTTCCCCACGGCCGATGCCATCCCGGAAAAGACCGACAACACCGGCAGGTCGGTGAACGCTCCGGTTATGAGGGATCCGATAGCAACGATCCCCAACCAGGAGAATACGATGACCGCCGTCCGCTCCACCTCCCCGGGGGGCACGATCCCGCCGTCGAACGTGAACGCCACCACCTCCCGGGTCGGACGGCTCGCCCGGTGGAGCACGTGGCGCAAGAGCCTCGCCATAAGCCCGACGCGCATCACCTTCATCCCCCCGGAGGTCGAGCCGACGCACCCGCCGATGAGCATGAGCAAAAGGAATGCCTGCTGAGAAAGCGGGGTGAAGAGCGGATTTGTTATATTCACGGTGCTGAACCCGGTCGTGGTCGCGATCGATACCACCTGAAAGAGCGCGGTGCGGAGCCGCGTCCCGACGGTGCCGTTCCTCATCCCGAGAAAGGCGACCATCAGGGTGAAGACCACGAGAAGCCCGATCCAAAGGCGGAATTCGCTGCTCCGCACGATCCCGCTGAACC
The DNA here is from genome assembly GCA_024278395.1 of Fidelibacterota bacterium. Classification (GTDB taxonomy): domain Bacteria; phylum Bipolaricaulota; class Bipolaricaulia; order UBA7950; family UBA9294; genus S016-54. Next base: position 2,985 of record JAJRTG010000219.1, read on the forward strand.
GCCGCCGCAACAGGTTCCAGTGGACGAGGAAGCTCGTACCCCCGAGGAACATGAACAGGACGATCGTCCCCTCGATCGCCCCGTAATGAGGATAGGAAGCGAAATAAGCGATGCTCGCATCATGGGTGGAGAACCCTCCGGTGGAGACGGTGGCGAGGGCGTGGGCGAGCGCGTCGAACGGGCTCATCCCCTCCGCCCACAGGATAAGCCCGCACATGACCGTGAGCGCCGCGTAGATCCCCCACAGGATGCGCAGTGAACTGAACAGCCCGGGGGAAAACCGCCTCGTCGCCGCCTTATGCGACTCGGCGAGATAGAGGGCGTTCGTCATCCCGATCCCACGGGCGATGAGGAGGAACAGGGTGAAGATTCCCAATCCCCCGATCCACTGGGTGAACGCCCGCCAGAACAGGATCGAGTGCGGCAGGCCGTCGAGCCCGGAAAGTATCGTCATTCCAGTCGTAGTGAATCCGTTCGTCGACTCGAAGAAAGCATCGAGGTAGGTGATCTTGAGCGCCAGCCAATAGGGGACCGCCCCGATCAGGGAGAGCCCGAACCAGCCGAGGGCGGCGACCGCCATCCCCGCCCCGCCGGTGAGGGGCCGAGGGCGGAAGAGAGTGGTGAGGAGCACTCCGAGTCCGGCGCTGATCGCCGCCGGGATCACGTAGATGCGGAACGGAAACTCGACCGTCTCCATGTAGATCGCGCTCACGACGAGCGGAAGCGCTTGCAGGAACGCAAACGCGACGAGAACGACCCCAAGATAGTGAAGCACGGTGGAGAGCTTGCGCATCCGACCTCCGCCACAGGTTACCGGTGGGCACATCCGGCGTCAAGACGGCAAAAGCTCATCGCCCCGGCGACGAAAGTAACGGGGAGGGTCGGAGAACCCGACGATCGCATCCAGGATAAAGGCATAATGGTTGAGAATCGCTCTTTCGCTAAATAGAATAACATTGGATCATGCGGGTGAAAGACGGCGTATCGATTGCTCGAGTACTCACAACTGGGGTCCTCTGGACCCTGTTTATGGGGGAGATCGCCTTGTTCTTCCTGTGGTTCACGGTCTACCCCTATTCGCGTCCGCATCGTCGGGATCATCCTGGGCTCCTTTCTCGGGGGTCTGACCCTATTGAACCCCCATCTCATCGTGAAATGGCGTGCAGGATCCAACAAGTCCAAGACACGTGGTGCGGATGGAATCCCTGTTATACCTGACATGCGTGGTGTTCCTCGCCCTCGGCGACCGCGTTCATCCGAAGTCCGCCGTCAGCGCCATCCTGGTTATTGGAGGGGTACAAGGTATGGTCACTGTGTTCATCCGCCGCCGCAGTCGGAAGCTCGGGTGGTTCATCGGTGGACTGCTCTATACGTCCGCCATCGTATGGCTGGGGATCGCCGGTCTGTTCTTCACTGATCTGACCAGGCTCACAGGCAAGCTCTCGTTCTTCTTCAATGCCGCCGCATTGATGATAGCAGCGGTGGTAGGCATGGAACCGGAAGAGTCGATGCCTGAGCGCACGTCAGGTGATGTCAAGCGGTCGACCGGGGCAGAGATACTGACCCCGCCCCTGGGATGGCCGACCTACGTTTCCGACCCCCACCGCCGCCGCAACCGTCGGTGAATCGGTTGAATAATCCCCACTGGAACAGCTTGAGCACACCCTCGAGAACGGAGAAGAGCCTGCGCATCCAAGCCTCTGAAGAGAGTTTACCGGTTCACTTGTCCGCCCGTTCGCACTCGGGTACCCTAAATGGGCGATGAGCTTCTTGAACTATCAGATCTTGGGAAACGAGGTGTGGCGGTTCGGGGCGGTATTCCTGCTCCTGTTCGTCGCGTTTGCCATCTACCAGGGCTCACGGCGGATACTCGTACGGTTCGAGGCCAGGAGAGAGGGCCGCACCGGGAGGCAGGCGCTCTTCCGCTTCCTGCGGCAGTTGCTGCGCGGCATCATCCCCCTGCTCGTCGTATGGGGCGCGTTCCGGCTGTTCATCCTGCCCCCATCCATCGAGGTGGCGATCGACCGGCTGTTCCTCGCCCTGATCACTGTATTCATCCTCTACCTCCTGACGAAGGCGGTCGACCTCGGAGTCTCGGTGCTGAAAGCGCGCGCGGCACGCACGGAATCGACCCTGGACGACCAGCTTGTCCCCCTCCTTGGCAAGAGCCTGAAGTGGTTCGTGTGGATAATCGGCGGCCTCCTATTCCTCCAGAACGTCCTCAACTACAACATCTCCAGCCTGATCGCCGGACTTGGGATCGGAGGACTGGCGCTCGCGTTCGCCGCCCAGGACACGATC
>JAJRTG010000220.1 GCA_024278395.1 Fidelibacterota bacterium
AAGCTGTTTGAACTCGAGAACCCGCTTCTGCGCGAGGTATGCTCGGTTGTCTCTCCGGACGGGACACTCTACGAGCCGGTGGGTGGGATCAACCGGGGGGGACGCTACGTGGCCACGTTCAACCGGTTCATAGAGCAGAACAACACCTTCCCGTTCACCCCGCTCGTCCGCGAGCTCCTCTCCAGTTTGGAACGATTGTTCGAGCTTCCGATCGACATCGAGTTCGCGGTCGACTTTCCCCCCGCTCCGTCCGGGGAGGGGCGGCGCTTCTACCTCCTGCAGGCACGTCCGCTCGGGGGAAGGCCCGAGCACAGACGCATCCGCATTCCGAAGATTCCGGAAGAGCGGATCCTCCTTTCCTGCGGGAACGTGTTGGGAAACGGCAAGAAACGCGGGATCAAGCACCTGATCTTCGTTGATCCGAAGACCTACAGGTTCGACCGGGCGGGAGCGATCGCCCGACGGGTAGGGGAGATCGACCAAGCGCTCGATGACGCTCCATACATCCTGATCGGTCCCGGGCGGTGGGGTACGACGAATCCGCAGCTCGGCGTCCCCGTCCAGTACGGAGAGATCGCCGGTGCGGAGGTGATCGTGGAGATGGCGACGGAATCGTTCGCCCCCGAGCTCTCTTATGGGACGCACTTCTACGCCGACATGGTGGCGAGCGGCGTCCTCTACCTCCCGTTCCAGGAGGAGGTGGGGGATCGATTCAACCGTGCCCTCCTCTCGAATCTGCCGGTGGTAGACGCGCGTGATGGGGTCCTGCACGTGCGCGTGGAATCAGGGTTCGACGTCTATGCCGATGGAACGGGGAAGCGGGCGGTGATCGCCGTTTCCGCATGACGAGACAAACGGATCATTTTCTGGTATGCTAGGGTGAAGAGTTTATAGTTATCCGATAAGGGAGGAGCAAGGAATGGCCGAGGTAACACTCAAGAAGGTGACGAAAAAGTTCGGGGACTTCACCGCGGTGAAGGGGATCGATCTCACGGTTGAGGACGGGAAGTTCACCGTTCTCGTCGGTCCGTCCGGGTGCGGGAAGACGACGACCCTTCGGATGATCGCCGGGTTGGAGGAGGTCACCGACGGTGAGATCCGGATCGGGGATCGGGTGGTAAACCGGGTCCCTCCGAAGGACCGGGATATCGCGATGGTCTTCCAGAACTACGCGCTCTACCCGCACATGGATGTGTACAACAACATGGCGTTCGGGTTGAAGCTGCGCAAGATCCCCAAGGACGAGATCAAGCGCCGCGTGCATGCGGCGGCCGAGCTTCTTGGGATCTCCAACAAGCTCAAGAGCAAGCCGCGTGAGCTCTCGGGAGGGCAGCGGCAGCGGGTCGCGGTCGGGCGGGCGATCGTCCGCGATCCCAAGGTCTTCCTGTTCGACGAACCGCTGTCGAACCTCGACGCCAAGCTGCGGGTGCAGATGAGAACCGAACTCGAGCAGCTGCACCACCGCCTCAGGACGACCACGATCTATGTAACACACGACCAGGTGGAGGCGATGACCCTGGGGGACAAGATCGCGGTGATGCGCGACGGAGTCATCCACCAGTACGCCTCGCCGAAGGAGACCTACGACCATCCCGCAGACCGGTTCGTTGCCGGCTTTATCGGGAGTCCCGCGATGAACTTCCTGAACGCCCGCGTGGAGAGCGAGGACGGGAAGGCGGTGCTGGTGGGCGAGGGATTCCGCCTGCCGGTTCCTGCAGAGAAGGTGACCGACTTTCCGCCTGAGGTGATCGTGGGTATACGCCCCGAGGACCTCGACGGCCCGATCACCGATGGGGACGTCCCGGGGACCATCGAAGCGACGGTCACGGTCACCGAGCAGCTCGGGAGTGAATTGCTCGTCTACGCCAAGTGCGGTGAGAGCTCAATCGTGGCGAACCTCGATCCGCACATCGTTGTTAACATCGGGGACAAGATCAGGCTCAAGGTGGATCTCGACCGGATGCACGTCTTCGATCCGGAGAGCGACAAGACGTTCTTCTAGAAGCATAACTGTTCGTTGAATGACAAGCCCCAAGCCGTCTGAGCGGCTTGGGGTGTTCTTTTGTCTACGCCCGAGAGGATTCGAACCTCTGACCTTCGCATCCGGAGTGCGACGCTCTAATCCACTGAGCTACGGGCGCGTTGGCGGAGGGGGCGGGATTCGAACCCGCGGAGGAGCTATGCACCCCTCGACGGTTTAGCAAACCGTTGTCTTGGACCGCTTGACTACCCCTCCGATCGTTCCCCATTCTACAGGCTCGCCCTCCCCTGTGCAAGCGATTATCGTAGGGTTTACCGCTCGAGGTGTTCGCTTGACTTGCGCCGTTTGTTCACATGCCCGGTTTGGCGGGGGTGATGTCGGAGGGTAGTATGAAGCGAGGAGGTATCCAAATGGACAGGATGATCGGCTATTGTGGACTGATTTGCACGGACTGCCCAGCGTACATCGCTACTCAGGCGGACGACAGGAGCGTCCTGGAGGAGGTGGCCGCTCGGTGGAGCAAGGAATTCGACGTTGCTCTCACCGCAGATGAATGCCTTTGCGACGGGTGCGTGGCGACGACGGGGAGGGAGATGGCGCACTGCAGCGAGTGCAGGATCCGCGCTTGCGCGAGGGAGAGGAGCGTCAGGAACTGTGCTCATTGTTCTGATTACCCCTGCCGGATTCTGAACGAGTTCCTCGCGATGGCTCCAGCGGCGAAGTCGACGCTCGAAGAGATCAGGCGCGCGCTTTAATTGAATTGACGGGTGAGTTGCTTGAGCGGGAGCGGGCACTGGTAGGTGCCTGCGGGCTCTACTGCGGGCTGTGGCCGCGTTATCAATCGTCGGCCCGGAGCCGTTGCTCGGGTTGCCGCTCGGGAAGGATGGGGGCGTACTGCGCGGTGTTCCGGTGCGTCGCCAAGCGCGGTTATCTCACATGCGCCGAGTGCCCGGAGCATCCCTCATGCCCGCGCCTAGCCCGCTCGCTCAAGATCGACGAAGGGATCGATTCGTTCATAAGCCGTCGGCCTGCCCTCACCAACTTGGGTGAGATCG
>JAJRTG010000221.1 GCA_024278395.1 Fidelibacterota bacterium
AGGGAACGCAACAGCACATCCACCTGTCCCTTGGCATGCAGACGATCAAGGCGACCTAATGTCGTGATGACCCGTTGTCTGGTTCGTCCATCCTCCCATCTACTTTCCACGATCTGCAGGTACTCATGACCGCCGGCGCGCTTAACTCTGACGAACATCCCCGCCCTCCTTGACATCTGCATGCTAATACAAAACTCATAATACGTCAAGAGATATCCGTCATTTCTTGGCACCTGGTTTTACGGGAATCCAAGAACTCGATCCCTTCAGAACGGCGTTTCCAGCGTCAATGCTTCCTGGAACTGTAGAAGATGGGCTTGACGCTCGAGTACATGGGGGCGTCTTTAAGCTCGGGCGGGGTCACTTCGTGAATGGCCGATTCATCAGGGATGATCTCACGTCCGTCCGGGGTGATCGTGCGCGCATAGTCGAGATGGATCTCCTGAAGCTCGGCGTCGTATGGAACTTGTACCTCGCCGTAGTCCTTCACCCCCTCGTGGGTGAACGGGCGCAAGCATTGGCGTATGACATGGGTGCTCCTCCCATGCGGGGCATAGGTACTTATCCCTTCATCCAGCATGTAGACGCCCTCCATCCCGGGGTAGTCATCCGCGGTGGGGGCGTTCTTCAGGATCGATTCCGCCGGGGTCTGTGCAAGTGAGAGAAGGGAGAGGCCGAGGACGGCGGTGAGGAACACGGCAATGCCGAGACCCTTACGCATGATGGTCCCCTCCTTGTTTCGTTTTACCCCATTATACTAAAGTCGTTCGGGAGTGGTTCAGCGTTATTTGGGGCTCGAAGGTACGCGGCTATAATTAAGGTAAGAGGTGAAGACGGTGCGAAGAAGAGATCGTATGTTCTATTTAACCCTAGCGGCGATGGTGATCGTGATTTCCCTCGTCGGGGAGGCAAGCGGTGTCACCACCTGGCTCAAAGAGTACGGAACGCGGAATAGCGTCGTCAACGCGATCCGTCCCACCACGGACGGGGGGTACATCGCCGTCGGGAACATGCTGCCCCCGGGGCGATCCGTTCTCTGGCTCTTGAAGTTGCAAGCGGACGGGACCGTCGAATGGAGCAGGACGTACGCGGGAAAGTACGACCTGTACGGAATCGACGTCGATCCCGATGGCGCAGGCGGCTATTACGTGCTCGGGGAGGAAAACTCGACCAAGGACTTCGAGGATTTAGTGATCATGCGGATCGATTCCAGTGGGGGAATCGAGTGGGGAAAAGTCATGGGGACGATGGAGAACGACTGGCCGCACTCCCTGGCACGGACCTTCGACGGGGGGTGCATTGTCGTGGGCACGACACGAGCGTACCCGGCAGCGGAGAACGCCCCCCAGGGATGGCTCCTGAAGATGGATCGGGATGGGAAGGTCGAGTGGCAGCGGAAGTATCCTTATCTGGCTTCCGATCTACTCCGCGTCCGTCAGATGGCCGATGGCGGATACATCGCGTGCGGCGCGATCTGGGGGGTTTCCACCGGGGGCTGGGAGGCGTGGACGGTTAAGCTCGATTCCGCTGGGAAGATCGAGTGGGACGAGACGTTCGAGCGCTCGGGCGACGACCTCTTCACCGACGTCTACCCGATCCCGGGAGGCGGGTACCTCCTCACCGGCTGGACCACGTTCTACCGGGAGGGAGGGAGGGACCGACCCCGATGCGGTGGTGTTCCGACTGGACGGGAAGGGGAAGCTCCAGTGGGTGAAGGGGTATGGCCTTTCCAAGTACTATGATGAACCGAACGCGATCAAAGCCGGCCCGGACGGCGGTTGGGTTATCGTCGGGATGAGCGGGACGAACGGCTGGATCTTCTCTCTCGATCCGTCCGGGGAGATGCTCTGGCAACGCGAGTGCACCGTCCCACATATGTCGGTCACGTCCGTCTCGTCTTGTCCCGCGGCTGACGGGGGATACGCCCTCGCAGCAACCGCGTCCGATGACTCGCGCTTTCAAGCCTACGTGTTCAAGCTCAATCAGGAAGCTACCCTCCCGAACTGCCGCTATTGCCGGCCCGATCTTCCCCGCGCTGTCGCGTCGCCGCACTTCCTTTACCTACATTACCCCATGCACATAGAGTCCCAAGAGATCAGCTTCGAACTCAGGGGCGAGCGGATCACCCCGCACGGCCCAGGGAAAAAGCCGTTGGAAGAGAGGACGATCTGCAGCGGCGATTAGTCCGACCAGGTGGCGGTCGACGGACGGACGTCGTTCCGCTCCCAGTATTTTCGGATCACCTCGATGAGCGCGCTGGTAGCGAGGTCATCGTGATTGCCCGGATCCGGGCCGTGGCGGAAGTTGAACGCGTCCACCTCCCTTGCGTACGGGGGCCAGGAGCACTCCCACAGCCACAGGGCGTAGTTCACCCCCATCCGCTCGAACAGTCCCATCTCGTCGTCCATGAACTCATCGGCGTTCGGCTCCCAGCGCATAAGTCCGTACTCGGGCACCGCCACCGGAACGTGATGCTCTGACATGAACTCATCCGCCGTGGACAACAGCCGTTCCAGCCACGTTCGATCAACCCGGTCGGGGATCCCGTCCCAATCGGCGTCGAACCGCCCGGGATAGGTGTTCACCAACGGCGGTTCCTGATGGGTGTAGGCCATCGGAGCGTACTGGTGGACGGTGTACACCGTGCGCGGATCGGCGACCGGCTTGAGCCAGGGGAGCCAATCGATAGCGCTGTACGCCATCCCACCGACGAGGATCGGGGTGTCCGGATCGACGGCCCGGATCGCGGCGATGATCCGGGGGAAGAACGCGTTCCAATCGTAGGTCGTCCCTTCGTACCTCCGGTAGAACTCGTCCGGATCCCAGATATCGAGCGCCGGACCGTCGGGGTAGTTTCCCACCTCGTTCGCGTTCGGTTCACACATGAGGTCGTAGCCGACCACGATCGGGTCGTCCCGATAGCGGGCGGCGGTATAGCGCCACATCTCGGCCCACGCCGCCTGCGCCGCCGGATCCCCCCACACGCGGTTGTCGTAGTAGCGGGGGGAGAACCATCCGTCGTCCGGATCCGATTCATCGTCCTCACCCCAGAACGCCCAGAACTCGCTCCGCCCCGGCCCGGTGCGGAAGGTGATCACCGCGAACATGTCCGCCTTTCCGATCATCGCAAGCAGCCGGTCGAGGTTCGCCTGGGCCGCCGGGTCGAGCCGGTACGGCGGATCCTCGGTGAACAGCCCCGGGCACGAGATGTTCACATAATTCGCGCCCATCGCGGCGAGTCGGTCGAAGTCGGCCTGAGTGTACGGCGGCCCGATCGGCTCTGATCCCATGAAGGTCGGGCCGTCGAGGTCGGGATACACCCGGCGTTGGTAGATGTTCGCACCGCGCAGGTGCGGGCTGGTGGCCACATCCCACAGCGCTATCTTGTCCGCGATCAGGGAAGGGTCTTGCGCAGCGCACGGAAAAAGGGCGGACGCGATCAGAACCAACGCAAGGTAGAACCTCATATCCTTCTCCTTCTCGCTCTCATCATACTCCGAAATCCTGCGCCCGGGGAGGGAGGCTTTTCTACACGGTTTCGGTTGCGATTCAGCCCGTTCTTTCCTAAACTCATCCCCGCTTGGACCATCGTAAATCGAGGAGGGAGGAATGGAGAACGACTACCGGGTGATCGTAGAGTGGAAGTACGAGCCGGCACCGGTCGAGCGCGGCTACACCGGGAAGACGCTGTACGTGAACATCGGGGACGGAACGATCGAGGCCCGTCCGGTCACCGACGAGATGAAGGAGAAATTCGTCGGCGGGCGCGGGGTCGGGCTGTGGCGGCTCTGGCACGCGGTGAACGACGACACAAAGTGGAACGATCCGGAGAACGAGATCGTGATCGGAGCCGGGCCGATCGGCGGGATCACCACCTACCCCGGGTCGGGCAAATCACTCGTGGTGAGCCTCTCCCCCACGACCGGAGCGGTGATCGACTCCAACGTCGGCGGCTACTTCGGCCCGTACCTCAAGTTCTCCGGCTGGGACGCGCTCGAGATTCAGGGCAAGTCCGAGCGCGACGTGATCGTGTTCATCGACGGTGATGCCGGGGTGGTGCGGATCCTTGAATCACCGGAGGGAGACGTGAACACCCATGTCATCTCCGAGCGCCTGTTGCGCGCGTTCGCCGACTCCGAGTCTCCGAAAGACTTGCTCGCGATCTCCACCGTCTCCGCCGGACGGGGGGCGGAGCACACCCGCATCGGCTGC
>JAJRTG010000222.1 GCA_024278395.1 Fidelibacterota bacterium
CAATCCGTCATTCGCTCCACCGCCTCCACCGTCAGGTCGCGGCAGGTGGACAGAAGGGCGGAGGTGGCGTACTGTTCCTCCACCCATCCGGAGTGGACGGTGTAGGTCCTTGCCCCGAGCTCCGCGGCGCAGGCGAGGGCGCGGCGGTGCTCGTCGAGGGCGGCCTCCCACCGCACAGGGATGAGGGCCCCGATGTTCACGTATGGGGCGTGCAGGGAGATGAACAATCCCTCCTCCTGGGCCGCCTTCCTGATCCGACGGATCAATCCCGGGGCGATCCTCCCCGGGAGGATGAACGGGAGTTCGTACTTGAATTCCACCCCGGTGAAGCCGTGTCGGAGGACGACCTCGAGCATCTCCTCCCACCCGCCGGGGAACGAGCGGCTGGGCGCGATCCCGAACCTTAGACTATTCATGTTCGTTCCTTTCCGGGAACCCGAACGAGGTGATGGCCGCACCGGTCTCGGCATCGAACACGTTCCCGCGTTTGAATGTGATCAAGAAGCGCCTGTCCTGCTGCAAGTACACGTGTTCCTCCTCCGGGCCCTTCATCACCACCTCCCCCCCGCTCGGCTCAAGGCGGGAGTAGGTGATGTACTCCGCTCCGGTGGGGAGGGAGGCGTAGACGACCGCGGGGATCCCCTCATCCGCTTGTTCGACGGAGAAACCGACGTCCTCCGGTCGCACGTTGAGCACCACCCTCCCTCCCGCGGGGAGCGGGATGGGAGTGGCGAGCTTCACCGGGCGATCTGGATTGTCGTCCATGGCGACCACCGCCGGCGGTCCCGGCGCGATCACCCTCCCCGGGAGAAGGTTCGTGCTCGGATTCCCCATGAACTCGGCGACGAACAGGTTGCGCGGGAAGTGATATACCTCCTTCGGTGTCCCGATCTGTTGCAGGATCCCCAGGTTCATCACCGCGATCCGGGTGGAGAGGGTGAGCGCCTCCAACTGGTCGTGGGTCACGTAGACCGTGGTCGCGTTTATCTGGTTGTGGAGGCGCTTCAGCTCGGCGCGCAGTGTCATGCGCAGCTTGGCGTCGAGGTTGGAGAGAGGCTCGTCGAACAGGAGGATCTCCGGTTGGGTGACGATCATCCGCGCCAGGGCGACCCGCTGCTGTTGCCCGCCGGAGAGTTCGCTCGGGTAGCGCTTCTCGTACCCCTCCAGGCCGAGTAGGGATAGGATGTCCAAAACCCGTTTTTTGATCTCCCCCTTGGAGAGGTTCTTCTTCTCCAGCCCGAACCCCACGTTCTGGAACACGGTCATATGGGGCCAGAGCGCATAATTCTGGAACACGAGCCCTATCCCGCGTTTGCCCGGCGGGACCATGATCCCCTGCGTGCGCGAGAACACGCACCGCTCCCCGAAGTGGATCTCCCCTTCGTCCGGCTCCTCCAGACCGGTGAGACAGCGCAACGTCGTCGTCTTTCCGCACCCGGACGGACCGAGCAGGGTGACGAATTCACCCTGGTATATCTCCAGGTCGAGGCGATCGACCGCCGTCGTTTTCCCGAACCGCTTCGTCAACAAGTGAATCCTTATGTCCGCCATATTCTCTCCCTAATCAGAGTTCGATCCTCCCTCCCAACCGCCGTACCGCGTAGTGGCCGATCAGGGTGATCCCGACGATCAGCAGCATCACCCCGTAGGCGAGTTGGGTGTAGTCCTGCTGTTGATAGCGGAAGATGATCGAGGTCATCGTGTTCGTGCTCGGGGTGACGAGGAGGATGATGATGTCCAGGACCCGCATGGTGGTGATAAACGTGAGGAGCACCGCCGACAGGAATCCCCCTTTCACCAGCGGCAGGGTGATCCGGCGGAACCGCTTCAACCATCCGGCGCCGTGGATCTCGGCCGCCTCTTCCAACGAGACGTCGATCTGGTGCATCGCCGAGATCCCGGAGCTTGAGGAGTAGGGGAGGTACTTCACCACGCACGCCGCGACCAGGAACGCCAGAGTTCCGTACAAGCTCGGGATCCCTAACCACGAGCGGGCGAACAGGGTGAGGAATATCCCCCCGAACGCCACCCCGGGGATCATGTACGGGGTGAACGAGAGCGACTCGATCGTGCGGGAGAGGAAGCTTCCCCTGGCCCGCACCACCGCGTAGCCGATGAGGACCCCGAGGATCCCGCTCAGGAGGGCGGTCGCCCCGGCGAGGAGGAGCGAATTCTTGATCGCTCCGAGGATGAACGGGCTGCGGAATATCCCGGGCTGACCGTCGGCGAGCATCGGGTCGCCGGTGCCGATCCAGTAGTGGAGCGTCAGGTTGGACAGGGTGTACTGCCCGTCGTAGCGCATGAACGTCTCCCAGGTGAGGAGCCCGATCGGAGCGATTACGAACAGGAGGATGAACCCCAACAGGAACCCTGTCACGGGAAGGCGCAGCTTCCCCAGTCGCACTTCCTTCCTCCGCGATCCCTTCCCGCTGATCGTGGTGAACTTCCGCCGCGCCCCGATCAGTTTCTGGTTGGCGATGACCGTGAGCGTCGTCATAAGGATCAGTATCAGGGTGAGGACGTACCCCTGGCCGAGTTGGCGGTTGCTGAACGCGGAGTAAAGACGGGTCGAGAGGGTATAGTACCGGATCGGAAGCCCGAGGAACGCCTGGCACGCGAACTCGCCCAGCCCCTTGCCGAACGTGAGGACGAACGCCGAGCCCAACGCGGGAAGGACGAGCGGAAACGTTATCTTGCGCAGGATCTCGAGCCGCCTCGAGCCGAGGATCTCTGCGCTCTCCTCCAGCCGGGAGTCGACCGAGACGAGGGCCCCGCGCAGGAGGATGAACGTGTACGGGATGTAGTGCACCCCGAGCGATATCACGATCGGAAGGAGCCCGTACCCGACCCATACCG
>JAJRTG010000223.1 GCA_024278395.1 Fidelibacterota bacterium
GTGCCGCTCCCACGGTGGCGGCGATCGAGCCGGTGGCGGCCCTCGCCAACTTCGCCGCCCTCGCGATCGAGCGCGCCTACCAGATGTGGCAGATCAAGCGGCAGAAGGAGCGCCTGCACGGGATGACCTCCTTTGGGAGTCGCCTTGCTCAGTTGCGGAACCTGGACGATCTGTGCCGAGCGGCGGCGCAGCGCCTGCGGGACGACATGGGCTATGACCTCTGCGGGGTTTGGCTGAAGGAAGGGGAGAATCTCCGCTTGCACGGGATCGCCTCGGTTGAGACCCTCTCTACGGATGAGCTGCCCGACCACGGGGAGTCGGTTCCGATGGCGGATGTCCTGCAGTCCGTTCTGGAGCAGAAAAAGCCGTTGGTCCTCCATGATCCTGTCCCCAGGGCTCTGATCCCGCTCCTGGGCCGGAAGGGGGGGCTTGGGATCCTTGAAGCGCGGATCAGGAGGGGAGCGAGGTTCGGCGAACAGGACCTCGAGATACTCACTTCCCTTGCCAGCGGACTTTCGGTTGTTATCTCCGATTTAAACCGCGAGCAGGCGCTCAGGCGCATCTACCGCCTCGGACAGGAGCTGACCAAGGCCGTTAGGCTCGAGGAGCTGCTCGACGGGACCCTCTCCTTCCTCGCCGAGCAGTTCAACTTCCAGCACAGCGCCGTCCTCCTGGTGGAAGGGGATGATCTGGTTGTGCGGGGAATCCGCAACCCTGGGGAAGGGCACAACCTGATGCCGGGACAGAGGTTTGACTTCTCGCAGGGGCTTGTGGGATGGGCCGCCGCTCATCGGGAGAGCCTCCTCGTCTCCGACGTCGAGGACGACCCCCGCTACATCGCGGGTTTCTCCGGGACGCGGTCCGAGCTCGTCGTCCCGATGCAGATCGGGGATGAACTCATCGGTGTGCTCAACGTGGAGAGTCCGCAGCCGGGCTCGTTCGACGCGGAGGATCGACTCCTGTTGGAGGCGGTGGCCGCCGAAGTGGCGATCGCCATTTCGAACCTCAACTCGCAGGAGCGGCTCCGGCAACAGGCGATCCACGATCCGCTGACCGGCCTGTTCAACCGCCACTACTTCAACGAGATGGTCGCTTCCGAGCTCGCGCGGGCCGATCGGTACAATCATCCTCTCTCCTTTCTCATGGCTGATGTGGACGGGTTCCGCGCCGTCAACAACCGGCTCGGGCACCTGAAGGGCGACGCGGTTCTGCGGGCGGTGGCGGAGTTCCTGCAGGGTAACGTGCGCGGGAGCGACCGGGTGATACGCTACGGGGGGGACGAGTTCCTCATCGTGATGCCGGAGACGGACGTAGAGGCCGAGCCGATCGCCGCTCGTCTCAAGGAGAAGATCGGCGATCTCTCCGATCGGCTTGACCTGGGGGAACTGAGGATCGGACTGAGCGTTGGGATCTACATCCGCCGCCCTGGTGATCCGCTCCCTCTAGAGGAGATCCTCCAGGAGGCGGACCATCGGATGTACGCGGAAAAGAGAAGAGCCCACCCCGGCCGAAGCGATGAATATCGCTACTAGGGAACTCGCAAGCCTGGACGACTTTGCCGCTTGTGAGCGGCTGCAGCTTGAACTCGTCGGCGGTTGGGAGCGGCTCGTGATCCCTCCCCACGCCCTGGTGACGATCGGGGAGAGCGGCGGGATACTCATCGGCGCCCACGATCCCGATTCCGGCGAGCTCCACGGTGTGTTGATCGACCTCATCGGGATCGACTCCGGTCGTGGGATTGGATTTACCCTGTTCTTCGGGGTGCGATCCGAGGCGCGCAACCGTGGGATCGGGCAGAGCCTGCGCCGGGCCGAGCGCAGGCACGCGCGTCGGGCCGGGATCCCCCTCATCCGCTTCCCGATCGATCCGCTGCGCGGGATCGAGGCCCACCTTGCGTGCAACAGGCTCGGGGGGGTTGGTGTGGGGTACGTGCGCAACCTGTACGGACCTCTTCCCGATCCGGCCGACGGGGGGCTGGCGACCGACCGGATCCTGGTCGAGTGGTGGATCGACTCCCCGCGGGTGAACGCGGTCGTGGACGCCGGTCTCCTCCCTCCGCACTACCGGCTCGGACTCGATCGGATGGAGGTGGTGACCAAGACGCGGGCCGTGGGGGGCGGGGTCCGTCAGCTGCTCGAGTTCAACTCCTCCCCGGCGAGCGATGTGATCCTCGTCGAGGTCCCGGTCGATTTCGATCGCCTGCTCGCCGGCTCCCCCAAGCTGGCCCGCGACTGGCGGCTGAAGACCCGGGAGGTGTTTGAGCTGTTCTTCACAAAGGGGTATCTTCTCACCGGATTCGTGCACGAGGCGGGACGGAGCTTCCACCTGTTGGAACGGAGGAGGAAGGCCGCGGTGTTGGAAGAAGGAGGCTAGAAGAGATATGCGTAAGAAGGAACTGGCGAAGATGATCGACCACACCCTCCTTGGTCCGACTGCGACCGTGGAGGGGGTGAAGCGGCTGTGTGCCGAAGCGAACCGATATGGGTTCTACTCCGTGTGCGTCAACCCGTGTCACGTCGCGCTCGCCCGCGAGCTCACCCTAGAGGAGCCGGTCAAGGTGTGCGCGGTGATCGGGTTCCCCCACGGGATGACCACCCCCGAGGTGAAGGGGTTCGAGGCGCAGAAGGCGGTCGCCGCCGGGGCGGAGGAGCTCGACATGGTGATCAACGTCGCCGCCCTCAAGGAGGGTGATTACGAGGCCGTGCTCACCGACATCCGGGCGGTGTGCGACGTGGCCCGCAAGGCCCCGGGGAAGGTGCTGGTCAAGGTGATCCTGGAGACGGCCCTTCTGGAGGAGCAGGAGAAGGTCGCGGGGGCGATCCTCGCCAAGGCGGGCGGAGCCGACTTCGTCAAGACCTCGACCGGGTTCGGACCCGGAGGGGCGACCGTTGAGGACGTCTCGCTCCTCCGCCGCACGGTCGGAGATAAGATGGGGGTGAAGGCGGCCGGCGGGATCCGCGACTACGAGACGGCGGTCAAGATGATCGAGGCCGGGGCGAACCGGATCGGGGCGAGCCGCAGCGTGGAGATCATCGCGGGGGCGCCGGAGTAGAGTGGGGCTCGAGCGCGGCGAGGGCTTCGTCCTGCGGACGCGCGAGTTCGCCGAAGCCGATATCATCGTCACCCTGTTCCTCCGCGGCTACGGCAAGCGGACGGCGATCGCCAAAGGGGCGCGGCGATTGAACTCCCGCCTCGGGGGTGTCTTCGACCTGCTGAATCGGGTGGAGGTCGTCTTCTATCCCCGTGACCGCCTCGACCTCGTAAGCCAGGGGACGCTCCTCGACGGGTACGAGCGCTTGAAGCGCGATCTGACAAGGGTGAATTCCGCCCTCTCCGTCGCGCGGCTCCTCGACCGCCTCCTCCCGCCGCACCAGGAGGAGGACGCCCCCTACCGGCTGTTCGGGCGGTTCCTCTCGGGGCTTGTCGGTGAGCAGTCCGGTAGGTCGCGGATCGCGGTCGAGCTCAAGCTCCTTTCCCTGCTCGGTCATCGTCCCCACCTCCGAGCCTGCCTTCGCTGCGGGGACAGGCAAGGGCCGTTTCGGTTCATCCCGACGCGCGGAGGGCTCCTCTGTCGGAGCTGCGCCGGGGAGGAGGGGATCCCGGTTGAAGCCGGACTCGCCCGCGCCCTCGACTGGCTCCTTTCTCACCCCCTTGAGAAGAGCGGGGTGGTCCGCCTCTCCGAACAGGAGGAGAAACAGGCCGATGCGCTCCTCAAGGAGTACATCGATCTTCTCAGCCGGGGAACTTGACGGGATCATGCGTCTCCCCTATAGTCTCTTCCCCGAAGGAGTACACGATGCATTGTGAATTGCGAACAGCGGAAAGGACATTGTTCTCCGGTGAGGCGAGCCTCATCGTTGCCAGGAGCCCGCGCGGGGAGTTTGGGGTGATGGATGGACACGCTCCGCTTCTCGCCGTCCTCGTCCCCGCCCCCCTTCGGGTGAAGGCGGAGGACCGGGAGCACGAGTTCGCCGTTGCGGCGGGACTCCTTCGCGTGGACGAAGGCGGGGTCGTGATCCTCGCCCAGGATGCGGTCCCAAGGGAGGAGATCGACTTGAATTTCGTACGGACCAAGATCGCGGAGCTTTCCGAGTCCGAAGGGGCAGCGGAGGAGCTCGCGTTCCTGCGGGTGCAGGAGAGGATCGGAGGGGGCAGTGACTAGGCGGGTGGTTGTCACCGGTCTTGGACCGATCACTCCGATCGGGATCGGGAAGGCCGCGTTCTGGGAAGGGCTGCGGGCTGGAGTGAGCGGGGTGCGGAGGGTCGATGACCTGGTCGATCTCGACGGGATCGAGGTCAAGATCGGGGCACCGGTCCTCGATTTTGACCCGCTTGAGCACATGGACCGCCGCCGGGCACGGCGGATCGACCGCTCGGCCCAGTTCGGGCTGGTGGCGGCGAAGCTCGCGTTCGCCGACGCCGGGATCGACCCGGGCGAGCTCGATCCGGAGCGGAGCGGGGTGATCGCCGGGACCGGGATCGGCGGACTGGAGACGATGTCCGCCAATTTCAAGGTTTTGTTCGAACAGGGACCGCGGCGGATAAGTCCGTTCTTCATCCCCAGGCTGATGCCGAACGCCGTTGCCGGTGAGATCGCGATCGAGTACGGACTGCGCGGGGGGAACTTCGGGGTGGTCTCGGCGTGCGCCAGCTCGGCCCACGCGATCGGGGTCGCTTCCGAGCTCATAAGGTCGGGGTTCATCGACCTCGCCGTCGCCGGAGGAGCGGAGGCCGTCCTCCTGCGGATCGCCTACGCCGGGTTCGTGCAGATCGGCGCCCTCTCCAAGCGGAATGATGACCCGGCCCGCGCTTCGCGTCCGTTCGACCGCGACCGGGACGGGTTCGTGATCGGAGAGGGGGCGGGGATCCTTATCCTGGAGGAGGAGTCGCACGCCCGCGCCCGCGGTGCGCGGATCTACGGGGAGCTCGCCGGGTTCGGGATGAGCGCCGACGCCTACCACATCACCGCCCCACCGCCGGACGGAGCCGGCGCGGCGGCGGCGATCCGGATGGCGCTGTCCCGCGCCGGGGTTCGTCCGGAGGAAGTGGATTACATAAACGCGCACGGGACCTCGACCCTGCTGAACGACCGTGCGGAGACGGCGGCGATCAAGCTCGGGCTGGGAGAGGCTGCGTACAGGGTCAAGATAAGCTCCACCAAGTCGCAGATCGGTCACCTCCTCGGCGCCGCCGGCGCGGTGGAGGCGGTCGCCGCTTTGCTCGCCATGGAGAACGGCCTCATCCCGGCGACGATCAACTACGAGAACCCCGATCCCGAATGTGATCTTGATTACACCCCCGTTCCGACCGAAAGGGAGATCAAGGTCGCCTTAAGCGATTCGTTCGGGTTCGGCGGGCAGAACGCGGTGCTCCTCTTCCGGCGGCTCTAGGGGACGCCTCCGAGGCTCGCTGGATCAGGCTGTCGCTTTGCGTGGCGGGCGGCTAGAACTGGGTGATGAACCGCAGGTCGTTCTGGAGGAAGACGCGGATGTCGTCGATCTTGTAGCGGAGCATCGCCATCCGCTCGACCCCGAGCCCGAAGGCGAATCCGGTCACCTTCTCCGGGTCGTACCCCACCTCGGTCAGCACCGCCGGATCGACCATCCCCGCCCCCATGATCTCGAGCCACTCGCTCGCTCCGGGAGCGCGCATGTGCACCTGCACCGACGGCTCGGTGAACGGGAAGAAATCGCCCGACATGCGCATCTCGTATCCCTCCCCGAAGAACTCGTGCACGAAGTACTCGATCACGTACTTCAGGTTTGCGAGCGATAATCCTTCCTCCACCCACAGCAGCTCCACCTGGTGGAAGACCGGGGAGTGGGTCGCGTCCTGGGTGTCGCGGCGGTAGCAGCGGCCGGGACAGATGACGCGCACCGGCGGGGTCGTCTCCTTCATCACCCTGATCTGCACCGGCGAGGTGTGCGGGCGCAGGAGCCTCGTATCGTCGATGTAGAACGTGTCCCACTCATCGCGTGCCGGATGGTTCGCCGGGATGTTCAACGCCTCGAACGCGTAGTACTCGGTCTCGATCTCAGGGCCGGAGGCGATGTCGAACCCCATGCGCAGGAATATGTCCTCGATCTCCCGCTGCACCCGGGTGAGGAGGTGGAGATGCCCGAGGGGGTGATAGACCCCGGGAAGGGTGAGGTCGACTCTCTCCTTGGCCAACCGCTCTCCGAGGGAGGCCTCCTTGAGCGACTCCTCCCGGGCGGTGTAAAGCTCGTTCGCCCGCGCTTTAAGCTCGTTCAGGAGTTTTCCCGCCGCGGCACGGTCCTCTTGGGGAAGCGTTCCCAGCGTCTTGAACAATGTGGCGATCTTCCCTTTTCGTCCCAGGTATTCGATGCGGAACGCCTCCAGCGCCTCCGGGGTGGTGAGGGACTCCGCGTCTTTGCCCATCGCTTCGGAGATGGACCCGATTCTCTCCTTCAGCTCGTCGATCGTCGTCATGGCGGGGATTTTAGCGGCTGACTTGATGATTGACAAGCGGGTTTCCCGCCGTATCATCGGGATAGTTTTCCGAAAGGAGATGAGATGACCGATTACAAAAAGCGGCGGGAGGCGCTCCTCTCCCGCATCGACGGCGATGGGTTCCTCGTCGTCAATCTGGAGGGGTCGGATTGGGTGAGCATGTACTACCTGACCGGGTTCACCGGCGAGGGCGGACTGCTCGTCACTACGGATGAGACGCTGTTGATAACCGACTCCCGCTACACCGAGCAGGCCGGGCGGGAGGTCCCTGACCTGCCGCTTCACCCGGTGAAGAAGAACTACGAGGAGGAAGCGGCGGACGCGGTCAAGAGCCTTGGGATCAAGCGACTTTCCCTGTCCGCACGGCGAACGAGCCACTATACGGTGACCCGGCTGGGCGAACTTACCGGGGTGGAGATCGTTCCGGCCCCTGATCCGGTCGGTGAGCTGCGTCGGATCAAGGACGCGGACGAGATCGCGCGCATTCGGGAGGCGACGCGGGTGACCGAGGAATCCCTTTCCGCGCTTCTAAAGGAGGTCAAGCCCGGGATGACCGAGCGTGAGCTCGCGCTCCGGCTGGAGTGGCACATGCGGGAGCGGGGGGCGGAGAAGGTGGCGTTCGACCTGATCATCGCCGCCGGGGAGAACTCCTCCCTCCCCCACTACAAGCCGGGAGACCGGTCCCTGCGGGAGGGGGATCTTCTCCTGTGCGACATCGGCGCACGGGTGAACCATTACTGCTCCGACATGACGCGCGTCTTCTCGGTCGGCGAGCCGTCCGATGAGGCGAAGGAGCTCTATGAGCTCGTGCTGCGCGCCAACCGCGCCGGGGTGGCGGCCCTCAGGGCGGGGGCCTCCGGGGTTGAGGTCGACGCCGCGGCCCGGAAGGTGATCGCTGATGCCGGGCACAAGGAGCACTTCGGCCACGGCCTCGGCCACGGGGTCGGGCTCGAGGTGCACGAGGGGCCGCGCCTCTCCCCGCTCAGCAAGGACGGGATGGAGCCGGGGATGGTGGTGACGGTCGAGCCGGGGGTGTACCTCCCCGGGTTCGGCGGGGTGCGGATCGAAGATCTGCTCGTCGTGACGGAGGATGGATGCGAATCGTTTACAAGCTTCCCCCGCGATCGGTTGGTGATAGTCGGATGAGCGCGCGGATACTCCTATCCTTGGTGCTTCTTGGGGTGCTTTTCCTCACCGGTTGTACCCTCTTCACCTCCGGTCCGGTCGCCCGGTTCGAGGTCTCGCCGCCCGTAATCTACGCCGGGGATACGGCGCGGTTCGACGGGTCGGCCTCGTACTCGAGCCAGACGGTGGTCTCCTACGGTTGGAGCTTCTCCGACGGTGGAACCGGGTACGGGAAGGAGGTCGACCACTCATTTGCCCTTCCCGGCCGCTACTCCGTCACCCTGACGATCACCGACTCATCGGGGAAGCACGCCTCCATAACCCAGGAGATCGTCGTCTACGTGCGCTCCGGGACCGAGATCTACTCCGAGGACTTCTCGGACGGGGAAAAGGCCCTCTCCCGCTGGCCGCTCGATCCGGCGTGGGCGAGCGAGGGGGAGGGGTGGATCGAGAACCTGCCGAATGTGCACGGATTCGTCCTGCACATAAAAAGCGGGATCGACCGATGGCACCGGCGCTACACCCCGCTCACACTCCCCCCGCTTCGAACCGGACAGAGGATCGTCTTCTCGATCGAGGTGAAGACGGCACAGAATCAGGATGCACACGGTTTCTTCATCTTCCCGGGGCGCAAGGAGCTCGACACCCTCGCCGGATCGCTCCCCTACTTCCGCTACGCAAGCGAGGAGGGAGGATCGCTCCTGTGCGAGCCCACAGGGAGCGGGACTGAGGTCCACCACTTCCTCCCGTTCACTCCCGGGGTCTACCTTTGGTACACCTACAAGTTCGTCTTCTTCGATTCGGGGTATGAGTTCTACGTGAACGACACCCTCTATTCGAAGGGAAAGCTCTCCGTCTCGCTTGCCGACGGAGGGGACTGGTTCATCCTCCTCGGCGACGAGAGCAAGGTCGAGGCGTGCGATGCGTACTACGACGACATAAGGGTGTGGATCGAGGAATGAAAAAAGGCCCATCCCAAACAGGGATGGGCCGGTTGATGAGGGATCAGCTTCCCAGAGCCTGCA
>JAJRTG010000023.1 GCA_024278395.1 Fidelibacterota bacterium
CGAGGTGGAGAGGTGTTAGAGAGCTATCAGCGGTTAGCTGTCGGGATATTATAGGAGGGGGGCTGAATGCTGATCTCTGATAGCTCAAAGCTTGTCTTCATCGACACCCACGCCCACCTCGATTCCTCCGACTACAACCATGACCGCGCTGCAGTGATCGCCCGGGCGTTCGCCGAGAATATCGGAATAATCACTGTCGGAGTCGATCTTTACTCAAGCCGAGAGGCCGTGCGGTTGGCGGAGCGCCACCGGACGATCTGGGCCGGGGTCGGAGTGCATCCCCACGATGCGAAGACCTTCGATGAAGGAGTTGAACGGGGCCTGCGGGAGCTGGCTCAGAAGGGAAAAGTCGTCGCAATCGGGGAGATCGGGCTTGACTACTATCGCGATCTCTCCCCGCGCGATACGCAGCGCGAGGTGTTCATCGAACAGATTGAGCTTGCAAACGAGCTCGAGCTTCCGGTGATCATCCACAACCGAGAATCGACCAAGGACATGCTCGGGATCCTGCGCAAGCATCGGCCGAAGCGGGGCGTGATCCACTCCTTTCTCGGGGACTACGCGCTCGCACAGGAGTTCATCTCCCTCGGACTCCATCTTGGGATCGGCGGACCGCTCACCTTCCCCAAGAACGAAGTCCTGCGTGCCGCGGTTAAGGAGATTCCAATCGATCGGATCCTCGTCGAGACCGATTGTCCTTACCTCACGCCGGTTCCGCATCGGGGGAAGCGTAACGAGCCGGCATACGTGCGCTATGTCGTCGATGAGATCGCCCGCCTCAAGGGAATCCCGGCCGCAGAAGTGGCGGCCGTCACCACGGAGAACGCGCGCCAGCTGTTTGAAATTTAAGCGTATTATCTCCGACGTGTCACACCCTCTTGGAGGGAACGCGCTAGGCGGCCAACCTTCCCAGCAGTTCAGCGACCCGCTCGAGGAGGGCTTGATCGGCTGCGGTGAACGCCGCGCGGGTGTCGGAGTCGATGTCGATCTCCCCGATCACGCCGGATCTTCCGAATATGGGGACGACGATCTCGGATTTGGTCTCCGGGAAGCACGCGAGATATCGGGGATCGGCATTCACGTCGTCGACGATCACCGTCTCCTCGGTGCGTGCGGCGAGGCCGCAGATCCCCTGCCCGATCGGTATCCGAACGTGCTGCGTCGCCTGCGGCCCGTCCCACGCCGCAAGCCGAAGCTCGTCTCCCTCCTTCAGGTAGATCCCAACCCAGTTGAAGTGGGGCACCTCCCGGCGCAGGATCGACACCACCCGCATGCAAGCTTCTTGGAAGGAATCCACGTCCGCCAACGCCTTGTCAATCTTTTCCAGTACGTCATCCATTTGCCCTTATGATACCCCGGTCTGTTTTAATTTTCCTCCGCAGTGGGCTATGATTCGGTGCCCGCGCGAAGGCGCGGAGCAAATACAAAGAGGATGAGGAGAGGATGGAAGTTAGCGATAGGTTGAACGAGCTTTTGGAAGGCCGATCGGTGTTTAAAAATTCCACCCGCAACTTTCTGATCGAGGAATCAGTCCGCCGCCGTGAGGCGATCGTGAGCGCCAACGGCGCTCTTGCCACCTGGACCCCGCTGGAGTCGACCGGGCGCAGCCCGCTCGACACCCTGACCGTCAAGCACCCGGAAAGCGAGGAGAACATCGATTGGGATTCTCCGAACAACATCCCGGTCGACGAGGAGACCTTCGATATGGCGATCGCAGATGCGATCGCCGTTCTTTCTCGTAAGGACAGAATCTACGTTACGGACCGCGTCCTCGGGGCTGACCCGAGCTACGCACTCCCGGTGCGGACGGTTACCGCAAGCGCCCTTACAGCCCTGTTCACCGACAACATGTTCCGCCCGGTTCCACCTGACATCGAAAGAAGCGTGTTCGCCGACCGACCGTTCACCGTACTTGTCCTTCCCTACGACAAACTCGACCCTGAGCGTTACGCGGGGAGGCTGCGGATCGATCCGGAGACCGGGGATACCTCGACGATGGTGATCGGGATGGACTACGACAGGGGGATCGGGATCGTATACGGGTCGGCCTACGGCGGCTCGGTGAAAAAACTCATGTTCACGGTGATGAACTACCTCCTGCCGGGGGAGGGGATCCTGCCGCTGCATTGTTCGGCCAACGAGGGGCCGGCGGGTGATACCGCCCTGTTGCTCGGCCTATCCGGCACCGGAAAGACGACCCTCTCCGCCGATCCGCGCCGGGCCCTCCTCGGGGACGATGAGCACGGATGGAGCGACAACGGGATCGCCAACTTCGAGAACGGCTGCTACGCGAAGCTGATCGACCTCGACCCGGAAAAGGAGCCGGAGATCTACCGCGCTGTATTTCATCCGGATCATTACCTCTCCCACGGGGCGATTGTGGAGAACGCGATGGTCTATCCGGACGGGACGTTCGACCTCTCAGACGACCGTCTCACCCCGAACTCACGCGCCTCCTATCCGCTCACCTACCTTACGAACGTGAAGCCGAGCTCCTGCGGCGGGCATCCGAAGACGATCCTCTTCCTCACCGCCGATGCGAACGGCGTCCTTCCGCCGATTGCCAAACTCACCCGCGCCCAGGCGATGCTCTGGTTCCTGATGGGCTACACGAGCAAGCTCGCCGGGACCGAGACCGGGATCATCGCGCCGAAGACGACTTTCTCCCGCTTCTTCGGGGAGCCGTTCATGCCGCGCAACCCCGACGTCTACGCGCGGATGCTCGGGGAACGGATGGCCCGCCACGGAACGGCGGTCTACCTCGTCAACACCGGTTGGTCCGGAGGGCCGTACGGGATCGGAAGGCGGATGGATATTAACCTCACCCGGGCGATGGTCGACGCCGCCCTCACCGGGAGGTTGGAGGACGTGGAGTACGACGAGGACCCCCGTTTTCACGTTCTTGTACCCAGAAGCTGTCCTGGGGTTCCGACGGAGATCCTCGACCCGCGCAGTACCTGGGAGGACAAGGAGGCCTACGATGCCCGGGCGGACAAGCTCGCGTCCGAGTTCGCCGCTCACTTCGATAAGGCCTACGGGAGCAAGGGGATCGATCCTCAGGTCGCGGCGGAGTGCCCGGGAAGATAGATGAAGCGGGTGGGCTTTCTCATCTCGGATACCGGCGGAGGGCACCGGGCGGCTGCACGCGCGATCGCGGCGGGCCTCGAGCTTCGTTATCCAGGTGAGTTCTCCTTCGATCAGATCGACGTTTTCCGCGAGTACACCCCGTTTCCCTGGCGCTACGCTCCGGAGATCTATCCCCGTTGGATCCGCTACAGTCCGTGGAGCTACGGGCTCGTGCTGTGGTGGGGCGGGGACGTCCTGATGCAGGGACCGCTCAGGGTCGACGGCGCTCTCCGGTTCATGCGACACCGCTTTCAACTGCTGCTCGAAGATCACGCCCCGGAGGTCATCGTCGTCCTGCACGGGGCGTTCACCCGATTTGCGGTCATAGCCCGCGAGGCGCTCGGGGTCTCGATCCCGATCGTCACCGTGGTCACCGAC
>JAJRTG010000024.1 GCA_024278395.1 Fidelibacterota bacterium
CCCGCGTCTCGGCGCTGCGGGTGGCGTACGGGGCGAGATCGCGAAGCTCCCGCTTCTCCAGCTCCTCGCGCGCGTTCATACCCTCTGCCCCCGGGAATAGCGCTTGAGCGCCTCGTCGGTGCGGCGGCGCTCATCCTCCTCACGCAGCTTGCGCCGCTTGTCGTAGAGCTTCTTTCCCCGTCCGAGGCCGAGCTCGACCTTGGCGAACCCACGTTTGAAGTAGATCCGAAGCGGCACGAGGGTGTAACCCCGCTCCTTCACCTTGCCAGCCAAGCGGGCGATCTCCCGCCGGTGGAGGAGGAGGCGTCGATCGCGGTCCGGATCGACGTTATAGATCGAGGCCTGCTTGTACGGAGCAATGTGCACCCCGCGCAGGATCACCTCGCCGTTCTTCACCACGGCGAAGCCGTCCTCGAGGGAACAACCTCCCTGCCGGAGGCTCTTCACCTCGCTTCCGGAAAGGACAATCCCGGCCTCGAACGTCTCCTCGATCGTGTAGTTGTGCCGCGCTTTGCGGTTCGTCGCCACCTGTTTGACCATAGCCACAAAAGGCTATCCGAAACGAGCGCCGTCAACAAGGAACCACGGCGTTAAGGGAGTGCCGCAGGCGCGTCCTTGGAGACGAAGTATGTATTGACGATCCGCACGAACTCGCGGATGTACTCGGCCTTCTGCCCGATCCGCAGGATCGACAGCCGCGCCACTTGACAGGATGTGTCCCTTCTCTTCCGGTTTGCTTTTCCCACGTGACGCAGTACTGTCTTCATCGCACATGACACTCATATCACGATACGACGTGTTTCCGGCGACGGTGGTCCGGCGTGACACACGGGTGACGGTGATCGCCCGCGCCGCCGGGCGGGAGTTCCGCGCCCTCCTGCGCAACACCGGGCGGCTTGTGGGGCTGATCCACCCCGGGACGGAGATCCTGTGCCTCCCGAAGGAGGGCGGGAAGACCGCAGCGCAGGTGTTGGGAGCGGTGGTGGATGGCGAACGGGCGGCCCTGCTCGACACCCTGGTCCAGGCGCGGGCGTTCGAGGCCGCGGCACAACGTGGACTGATCCCGTGGCTGCCCGCGATCGTCCGCCATGAGGTCCGCGTACGGGACAGCAGGTTGGATTACGAGATCGAGCTCGCGGGCAACCGTGGGTTTCTGGAGCTGAAATCAGCCGTTCACCTGCGCGGGGAGTGCGCCACCTATCCCGACGCCCCGTCCGCCCGCGGGCGGCGGCACATCGCCCTTTTGACCGAGCTGAGCCAAGAGGGATACCCGTGCCTCATCGCGTTCATCACTGCTCATCCGGCCGCATCCCGGTTCTGTCCCGACGTGGAGACCGATCCCGAAATCGGTACGGCGTTGCTGAAGGCCCGCGCCGCCGGGGTGGGCATCCATGCGTTGAAGATGCATCTCATGACCGATGGACGATTAGTCTTTGATTCGCCGCAACTCCCGGTCGTGCTGGAGAATACCCCCGACACCACCACCCCAGTAAAGATGCGCCAATTCTTTCCTTCGCAACCGGATCAAAGACGGTCCGATCGATGGGAACCGCTGTTGCAACGGCGGTTCACGTAACGCGCATCCATCGTGTCTAGATTGCACTGTTATGAGGTATAATCAAAGTGTGAAAACTACATCATTATTGAGTCACGGACTATCGACATCGCGAGCGATGCAGAGGTGAGAAAGATGAGAGCAAGAACTTGGATAAAAGGGCACAAGACCACACTGGCCGTCGTCGCTCTCGCGGTGATCGTTACTTCCCTGGTCACGCTGGTGATCGCCGAGCAGAAATCAGCGACCGTGCGTATTCATTGGACCATACTCCCGTTTCAGGAGCTGCGGATCGTAGGCTCCACCGCGCACGGATCCTCCATTACCACCAGCTACACCATGCCGCAGCCGGATGCACTCGACCTCCAACGGGGGTACATAGAAGAAATGGACCCGATCACCCTGAACGTAAACAGCAACATTCCGTGGAAGGTACAAGTTTGGACCGAAGACAGCGACATGGGTGCGAGCAAGGACGGGTTGGTCACTAAGCCCGTCTCGGATTTCCAACTGCGTGTGCACGGAGGGACCTACTTTTCGATCAGCAACGCCCCGCAGATCCTGACAAGCGGAAACCGCGGCAGTTTCAGCATCGGTGTGGATTACCGCATTCTGTTGGGGAAAGACTACCACCCAGGCGACTACGGACTGGATGTCGTGTATACGATCATGCCCATGTAGCACCACAGTGACCGTCGCTCCCGCCGCCCCTCTCTCACCCCCGTGGATGAGACGGGGTTCACTTTCTTCAGGTGAAAGATTATGATGTAAGCATGTGGAGAATACCTCGCCGTCGGCGTCTCATCTGGGGAAGCGGAGCAGCTGTCCTGGTTGCGGCATGCCTTCTCGTCTGGTTCTACCTCGGCGTCGGACACATTCCGGCCGGGGCGATCGTCGTCCCGCGCGATTTTCCCACGATCCAAGATGCCCTGAAGCACACATCCCCCGGCGCCACGATCGTCGTCCGCGCCGGCGGCGGACCCTATCAAGGGCCGCTTGTGATCCGTACCTCGGAGATAAGCATCATCGCCACGGGCGGACGAGCCGTCATTACATGCAACGACGCTGCAGAGCCGGGAATCACAATCGGTGCACGCGGCGTGACGCTGCGCGGGTTCGAGGTAAAGGCGCCCGGCATCGGAGTGCAGCTGGACCTGGCCTCCGACGTCACACTGACCGATGTCGTGATCATCGGCGCACGCATCGGAATCCAGATGGACAGATCCAACGGGAACTCGATAACGGCGGTCAGAGTGCGGGATGGCAAGACCGGGATCGAGATGACGTCGGCTAATCGCAACACCCTGCGGCGAATTCGGATCGCCTCGGTGGCGGATGTCGGGATAACGCTTTCCAACTCTTGGTCGAACACCATCGAAGACGTCGCAGTGAACGGGGCGCAAGTCGGAATCTCGCTTGAAGACGACTCGGAGGAGAACCGGATCGCTGCGTTCCGCGGGGATGATTGCAGCACGAGCGGCGTGGAGATGATCAATTCGTCTTCAAACACGCTCACTGCGAGCTCGTTTACCGACTGCGGGATCGGCATCGCGCTCACCACCGCCAAGAACAATACGATAGAGCGCAATCGGATCCGAAACAGCCTTAAGAAAGGAATCTCCCTTTACAAATCGCAGCAGAACATGTTTTCTCTTAATACCATCTCCAGCGGACTCAAGGATGGGATCCACCTCTCTGAAAGCAGGAGTAACTCCCTCGTCTACAACTCCGTCACCGGATGCGGCGGGACCGGGATCATGCTGGAAAGCGGCAAGTCGAACCTGCTCCTCGCAAACCGGATCGATCGCAATGCAATCGGAATCCAATGCCTCGAAGGGATGAGGAACAGGGTCCTGCGCAACAAGCTCTCGGGCAACGCACTGGCAGGGATCGTCCTGTCTGAAGGGGCGGACAACCTGTTCCTCGACAACACCGTCACCGAAACCGCATACGGGATCGCCCTGATCGGATCGACCGGCAACCAGTTCCTCCGCAACACAGTCACAACCTGTTCCGCGGATGGAATATCGCTTCTCAACCGCGCCGATCGGACTCTCCTCCAAGACAATATCATCGAGAAGAACGATATCGGTGTCCTGGTCGCGGCTTCCTCGCAGAGTTCCATAGCAGACAACCACATACGCGCTTGCAGGACCGCGGTGAAACTGTTTCAGTCCGGCACAGGGACGAGGGTCGAAGGGAACCTCATCGCCGATAACTCGGTAGGGGTCGAGATCGCCTCCGAACTCAACAAAGACGAGACGATACTGCGCGGCACGGACGCCGAGCTCATCCCGGGCGAGGCCGGGTTTCATCTCGTGTTGGCCAACAATACCTTCGCCCATAACACCTCCCACGCCATATCCAACCTGACAGACGCCGCCGTCTACGCGGCCGGCAATTACTGGAGCGGCCGTTCCGAAGCGGGACGAGTGGCAGGCAAAGTCATCCTTCCCCGCTCGTCATGGAAGGGCACAGTGGCGCTTGGTACGACCGACTCGCTCGATCAGATCATCATCGCCCGGATCCTCCAGCAGGCGCTCACCGCCGACGGCATTAAGGTGATCGACCTGATCGGCTTGGGAGACGCAAGGATGGTGAAGGCTGCCCTCTTGGCGGGGGACGTGGATCTTGCCCTTGCCGATCCATCCGACGTGGACGCAGAGGAGCTGACCAGCCAGGGAATCACGATATCCCCTCCCCTCGCGGTGGAAGACCGACTATCGCTCGTCGTCTCACCCGACATCGCGGGAAGCCTTTCCGGGAATACGATCTCCGATCTGGCAGCCTACCTCTCCAATGGGGGCGTAGCGCTGAAACTCGCGGTGCAAAACACGATCCCGCAGGAACAGGTTCGATCGCTTGTATCCGCATACGGGATTCCCCTCACGACGAACAACACCGTATGGACCACAGGGATCGATGAGACCGAGACCCTGCTCAAACTGGGGACAGCGAACGCGGGGATCGTGCACAGCATCGAAGAGACGGTGACGATGCTGGGATTTCAGGTGTTGGATGATGAGCGGGGTGTGCTCCGGACGTCACACACGGCCTTCCTCGCGCCACAGCGTGTGATCGATTCCCTCCCGGAGGTCGGTGCGGTGGAACAGCGGCTGCGGCCGCTCCTCACAACGGACACCGTCCACTCTCTGGTGAGCAAGGTGCGCCTGCTGCACATGGACCCGAGAGAGGCGGTGCAGTAATTCATGATGCAACACGGATTGATTGAGCGATAAGCTGAGGAGATCTGTATGGGATCGCAACAGAGCAGAGACGGGAAGGCTCGGAGGTGGGAGCATTTGAAACGGGTGTGGAGGAGGTTGCGGCGGTGGGGTGCCGATTGCATCTCGAACATCTACTACCGCTCCTCACTGCGGGTGAAGATCATCGTGCCGGTGTTCGCTATAAC
>JAJRTG010000025.1 GCA_024278395.1 Fidelibacterota bacterium
GGTGCGCGGTACGACCGGCGCGCTGCGTGAGCTTCTGAAGATGATCCCGAGCACCGCCCACCGGCTGAACGGGGATGCGGTGGAGGACGTCCCTACGGAGGACCTCTCCGTCGGCGACCTGCTCATCGTCCGTCCCGGCGAGCAGGTGCCGGTCGATGGGGAAGTGGTGGAGGGGGAGAGCTCGCTTAACGAGGCGATGGTCACCGGCGAATCGAAGCCGGTCTACAAGCGACCGGGAGATACGGTGATCGGTGGAACGATAAACGGAGAGGGGGCGCTCAGGGTGCGGGCGGTGAAGGTAGGTGAGGATACCGCGCTCGCCCAGATCGTGCGGTTGGTGCGCGAGGCGCAGGCGTCCAAGCCCCAGATTCAGCGGCTCGCCGACCGGGCGGCCCATTGGCTCACCATCATCGCCGTCATCGCGGGTGTGGGGACCTTCCTGTACTGGTTCTTCCCCGGGGGACAGCCGTTCGTCTTCGCCCTCACGCTGGCGATCACCGTCCTGGTCATCGCCTGCCCGCACGCTCTGGGGCTGGCGATCCCGGTGGTTACGACGATATCCACGACTCTGGGGGCGAAGAACGGGATCCTGATCCGCAACGCCGACGCGGCCGAGCGCGCCCGACGGATCACCGCGGTGATCTTCGACAAGACCGGCACCCTCACCCGGGGGGAGTTCGGGGTGACGGAGATAATCACCTTTGGGGATGTGACTGAAGAGGAAGTGTTGTCCCGCATCGCCGGAATCGAGCAGGATTCAGAACATACGATCGCCCAAGGGATCGTGCGCTCGGCCCAGGAACGCGGTATCGCTCTTACACCTGCGACCGGGGTGCAGGCGATCCCGGGGAAAGGGGTACGGGCGGTAGTGGACGGGAAGACGGTCCACGTGGGCAATCGCGCCCTGATGGCGGAGCTTGGGGTCGAGATCCCGGCCGATCCGCGGCTGGATGCCTTGGAGCAGGAAGGGAAGACGGTTGTGTTCGCCGTGGAGGAGGGACGGATCGTGGGAGCGGTCGCGCTCGCCGATCTCATCCGCGAGGAATCGCGGGAGGCGGTGGCGGAGCTGAAGAAGGCCGGCATCCAGGTCGCGATGCTCACCGGGGACTCTCAACCGGTGGCTGAGTGGGTAGGACGTGAGCTCGACCTGGATCTCGTGTTCGCCGCGGTGCGGCCCGGGGGAAAGGCGGAGAAGGTGAAGGAGTTGCAGCAGGCGGGTCATATCGTCGCCATGGTGGGGGACGGGATCAACGACGCGCCCGCCCTGGTTCAGGCTGACGTAGGGATCGCCATCGGCGCCGGGACGAACGTGGCGATCGAATCTGCCGACGTAGTCCTGGTGAAGAACGATCCCCGCGACGTAATCCGCCTCATCCGCCTGTCGCACGCCACGATGCGCAAGATGTACCAGAACCTGGTGTGGGCGACGGCGTACAACGGAGTCGCCATCCCGGCGGCGGCCGGGGTATTCTATTCTTTCGGGTTCGTACTCGAGCCGCAGTGGGGAGCGTTGATCATGGCGGCGAGCACGGTGATCGTCGCGGTGAACGCGCTGCTCCTCCGCCGGGTGCGCCTCAGCCCTGTACCTTCATAGAAGCGACATAGATTCTCCTCAATAACCCCACCCCGGGTGGGTAGGATAGAGACATAAAAGGGGGAACATTGCGAATTTAGGATTCTGACACAACGTATCGACGGTTCTCCCCGGTGCACTCCGGGCCGGGGAGCGACCGCAAACAACGAACGACAACAACCAGGAGGTAAGCAAATGAAAGAGACAGACTACGCGTTTAGAACTGAGCTTGAACTTCCCTACAAACAGACGGTGGAGAGGGTCAAGGAGGAGCTGAGGGTGGAGGGGTTCGGCGTCCTTACGGAGGTCGACGTAGAACGGGTCATGAGCGAGAAGTTGGGGGTGAAGTTCCGCCCTTACACGATCATCGGCGCGTGCAACCCTCCACTCTCCAGCCGCGCGTTCAACGCGAACCTGGAGGCCGGGTTGGTCCTTCCGTGTAACGTGATCATCTACGAGCAGGAAGGGAGGAGCGCTGTGGCGATCGCCGATCCCGTGACAATGATGGGAACGCTCCGGGATCCGCGACTGGATGAGGCGGCCAATGAGGCGAGAGACCGGCTCATCAGGGTCGTGGAGAGGCTTGAAAAAATACCGATTAATTCTGGTTAGAGAGGAGGATGTGATGAGAAGCGGAAGAGCAGCAATCTTTGTCGGGATCGGGGTTATCGCCACGATCGCGTTGATCGCGGTGCTCGGCGCACACAATTACTCCGATGGGGCGTGGAGCCTAAGAGCACAAAACGCCCTCGTGATCGGCGGGTACTCCGACAACTTCGACTATGCAGGAGAGAACGTGCGTCCCCTCATCGGGACGGCGGTGGTGGATGTGGACAGCTCCGCGGATGTCGGGACCGTAGCGGCCAGTGTTCGGACAACCCCGGAGAGCGGCCCCCTCCGTCTCTCGAAGGATGAGTCCCTCGAGGGTGATATCACGATCGTGATGAGCGAGTTCTTCGAGGGCGCCCGGTATATGGATGGCGGGATCGCCGAATACCTGTGGCTACACGGTGACACGGGTCGAGGAACGGCGATGATGCCGCGGCAATTCACTTTTCTCGCCGGATGGGGTCGCGTCGATATCTACGTAAACGGCGAACTCCGTTATCCAGGAATGGAGGGGCATTTCATGTATACTGAGCAGGCGCGTCGGGGGCCCGAACAGGGGTACCGCGTGATGCGGGACGACGGCAGCGTCTACAGTCCGACGCTCGCCGATAAAACCAGGTTTACTGATCCGGAAAAAGGGGAGCTCCACATCATAGTCCATTCGCTGTACTCCGACGGGGAGAACTCCCCACCGCAGTCCCAATGGCTTCATCTGAACTTCGCCGACGTATTCATCAAACGTGCGCCGACCGATCTGAGCCTTGCCATATCTTCGTAGGTACGAGAGCCTTCACCACGTGTGCACGGCGGTTCACATGCTCCTCGAACCGCCGTGTGTTGTTTTTCTATCCTTGGTCCGATGATGGAGCTCCCTCCGAGCGCGGTGAGTCGTGGAGCACGTGTTCATGGCTGCAATTGAACAGCTGCAGCACGTGCTCATCGTCGAGCGCGTAGTACGTGGCCCGACCGACGCGGCGGGTCCGCACCAAGCGGAGCATCCGCAGGAGCCGTAGGTGGTGAGACGCCGCCGGTTGGCTCACCCCGAGGATCTGGGCGAGGTCGTGGACGCACAGCTCCGTCCGGGAAAGGAGGTAGAGGATCCGCACCCGCGTGGGGTCGCTGAGCGTCTTGAACGTATCGGCGATCCGCTTCACCACCTGGTCGGGCGGCAGCCCCGCCTGCAGCTTCTTCGCTTCCCGTTCGGAGACCGAGTGATACATATCGTCCTCCAGTGTACCGCCATCCGGCCCTTGAACCAAGGGTGCAGTTATCGTATAAATATCAAAGCAATCGTTTATGAAACAGGGGTGTATCCCGCTGAAAGCGGGACCAGACATGCAAAAAACAACGACTAAGGAACAGAAGATCAAACTGCGAGGGTTGAGCTGCGCTACGTGCGCCGTGGACATCGAGCGGGCGCTGCGCAAGGAGGGGTTTCACGCCGCCTCGGTCAACTTCGCGAGCGGAGAGGTGATCCTACGCGGGGATCTCGAGCGGGCGAAGCGGGTGATCAAGCGGGTGGAACCGGGGGTGGAGTTCGTGGCGCCGAAGGCCCCCCCGGGGGGGGAACACGCGGAGCGACGGCGCGCGCTGTACTTCATCGTTCCGGCGCTTGCGTTGTTCTTCGCCGGGCTTGTCTTCCGCTACTGGTATCCGATCGGCGGGGAGGCGTTGGCGCTCATGCTGTTCGGGACGGCGTACGGGCTCGTCGGGTGGCGGGTGGTGCGGAACGCCGCGGTGAACATTACGCGGGGGCGGATCTTCGACGAGAATCTCCTCCTCGTGATCGCCACCTTCGGGGCGTTCGCCATCCGGGAGTACCCC
The DNA here is from genome assembly GCA_024278395.1 of Fidelibacterota bacterium. Taxonomy (GTDB): domain Bacteria; phylum Bipolaricaulota; class Bipolaricaulia; order UBA7950; family UBA9294; genus S016-54. The sequence continues at coordinate 4,007 of JAJRTG010000025.1, forward strand.
GAGGCGGCCGGGGTGATGCTGTTCTACGTGGTGGGGGAGTACTTCCAGGACCTCGCGGTCGGGAGGGCGCGCTCGTCCGTCAAATCCCTCCTCTCCCTCAAGGTGGACCGCGCCCACCGCGTCTCGGACGACGGCACGGTCGACGTCCCCCTGGAGGAGGTGGCCGTCGGGGAGATGATCGTCGTGCGGCCCGGGGAGCGGGTCCCGCTCGACGGGATCGTCGTCTCCGGGGAGACGACCCTCGACACCTCGGCGCTGACTGGGGAGAGCACCCCGCGCCGCGCCGGACCGGGGGAGGTCGTCCTGTCCGGGATGCTCAACCTGAGCGGCCTCCTGCGGGTGGAGGTCAAGAAGCCGGTGGGGGAATCGACCCTCACCCGGATCCTCGAGCTCGTGGAGATGGCCGGGGCGCGGAAGGCGAAGACCGAGCAGTTCATCACCCGATTCGCCCAGGTCTACACGCCCGCGGTCGTCGGGTTGGCCCTGGTCATCGGGGTGATCCCCCCGCTCCTCGGATGGGGCTCGTTCGCCACCTGGGGATACCGGGCGCTCGTGCTTCTCGTCATCTCGTGCCCGTGCGCGCTGGTGCTGTCGATCCCGCTCGGCTACTTCGGCGGGATCGGGAGGGCGTCCAAGCAGGGGGTCCTCGTCAAGGGATCGAACTTCCTCGACGCCCTCGCCAAAGTGGACATCGTCGCGTTTGACAAGACCGGGACCCTGACCGAAGGGGCGTTCCGAGTAGCCGATGTCGTGCCGGCGGACGGCTGGACCGAGGAGGAGCTGCTCCGGCTCGCCGCGTGGGCGGAGGAGGGGTCGAACCACCCGATCGCGACAGCGATCAAGGCGGCCTATTCCGGCAACGGTGCGCCGATCACCGCCCACGAGGAGATCGCTGGGGAGGGGGTGGCCGCTCAGATCGATGGGAAGAGGGTGCTGGTGGGGAACGATCGGATGCTGCATCATTTCGAGATCCCGCATCCGCGGTGCGACGTGCCCGGGACCGTGGCTCACGTGGCGGCCGACGGCGACTACGTCGGCTATCTCGTCATCACCGATGCCGTGAAGGAGGATGCCCCGGTCGCCGTGCGGCGGTTGCGGGAGCTCGGGGTGCGGAAGGTGGTCCTCGTCACCGGGGACAGCGCCGGGGTGGCGGCCGCGGTCGCCGAACAGGTGGGGGTCGACGCCTGGTACGCCGAGCTCCTCCCGGCGGGGAAGGTGGAGGTGATCGAGACCCTGGCGCGCGAGAACCGGCCGGGGGCGAAGCTGGCGTTCGTCGGGGACGGGATAAACGACGCCCCGGTGATCGCGCGGGCGGACGTCGGGATCGCGATGGGCGGGCTGGGGAGCGATGCCGCGATCGAGACCGCGGACGTGGTGATCATGGACGACCGCCCCTCCAAGCTGGCGGACGGGATCCTCACCGCCCGTAAGACGAAGCGGATCGTGTGGCAGAACATCGTGTTCGCGCTGGTGGTGAAGATCGGGTTCATCGGGTTGGGGGTCGTTGGGGAGGCGACCATGTGGGAGGCGGTGTTCGCCGATGTCGGAGTCGCGTTGATCGCTGTACTGAACGCGATGAGAATACTGAGAGCCTAAAAACAAAAAGGAGGAACCATGAGAAAAATCGGATTGGTTACGCTGTTTATCGTACTCGGGCTGGGGATGGCCGTGTGGGCCGGTCCCAAGATAAGCGTGGACGCATCGGTCTATAACTTCGGTGAGGTGCTCGAGGGGATCGCCGTCGTCCATACCTTCGTCCTGCAGAACGTCGGGGACGAGCCCCTCAAGATCGGCGACATCCAGGTGAGCTGCGGATGCACGACGACATCGCTCGCCAAATCCACCCTTGAACCGGGGGAATCGGTCGACCTCGAGGTGACGTTCGACACCGCCGGGTTCGGGGGGAAGATGGTGAAGAACATCTATGTGGAATCGAACGATCCGACCACCCCCAAGTTCGTCCTCCAGCTGGTGGGGACGGTGAGGCGGCCCCAGCGGTACAACATCGCGGTGAGCGACCTGAATTACCTGTTCTACCTCCTCATCGACCTGCGGACCCCTGAGGAATACGCGGCCTCGCACCTGCTCGGGGCGATCAACATCCCGTACGGGGAGCTCGACGATTGGAAGGACCGCCTGCCGAAGGGCGTTCTGATCATCCTCTACGACGAGGACGGGACGCTGTCCGATAAAGCGGCGCAGGCGCTGAACGCGGACGGTTACCCGCAGGCGAAGAGCCTCCTCGGCGGGTTGAAAGAATGGGTGCGGCAGTTCAAGGATAAGTTCATCTTCTTCCCGCCGACGGGGTAGCGGAAACCTGCGTGCCCGGGCGCTGCGGCGATCACTCCACGCAGCAGCTCATCCTGGTGATGTCGCGGCGGAACGCCTGCGCCGCGAGCTTGATCCCCTCGGAGAGGGTGGGGAAGACGTGGACGGTGTCGATCAGCTCGTCGATCGTCATGCGGTTTCTCACCGCTATGACCGCTGCGTGGACCATCTCCGCCGCCAGTGGGGCGAGGATGTGCACCCCGACGATGACGAGCGTCTCTGGATCGACCGTCATCTTGATCAGGCCGCGCGTGTCGTTGATCGCCCGCGCCTTGGGGACGTAGCGCATCTCAACCGTGCGGCAGCTGCATGCGTGGCGGATGCGCGCGTACTCCTCCTCCGTCATCCCGACTCCCGCCACCTGCGGGGAGGTGAAGACGGCGTGGGGGACGACGGAGTAGTCGATCGTCTCTTTCCCATCGGTGAGGGCGTTGCGCGCGGCGATGTGCCCCTCCTTCGCCGCCACCGTCTCCAGGAACGGGGGGCCGGTCACGTCCCCGGCGGCGAAGATGTGCTCGGCGCTTGTTCTGCAGCGGGCGTCCGTTACAACTTCCCCCGCGCTTCCCACCTGCACTCCCACCCCTTCCAGCCCGAGGCCCGCGGCATTCGGGGTGACCCCGGTGGCGATCAGCAACTCCTCGGCCTGGAGGAGCATCGATTCGCCGTCGATCGCGGCCTTCACCGTCTTCATCCCGTCTTCTTCGCGGATCGTCTTCACCTCAGCCCGGGTGTGGATGGTGATCCCCTCCTCTTCCAGGTACACCGCGAGAGATCTCCGGCTCCTCGCGAGACAGGATCCGTTCGCCGTGGGTGAGGACGGTGACGGTGCTTCCGAACCGGGAGAACATCTGGGCGAACTCGAGTCCAAGCGGACCGGCCCCGATGACGATCATGCTCTTCGGCAGCCGATCGAGGGAGAGGGCCTCGCGGTTCGTCAGATAGCCGACCCCATCGAGCCCGGGAAGTGGCGGAACATGAGGGGATGCGCCGGTGGCGATGAGGAAGCGATCCCCGGAGATCAGCTCGCCTCCTACCTCGACTTCGTGCGGGGAGACGAACCTCCCCCTCCCGTGCAGTAGCGTCACGAGCGGCATCCCGTCCAGAACCGTCCGGTAGTTAGTCCCGCGCAGGGTCGCGATCAATCGATCCTTCTCCGCAATCGCGCGGGGAAAGTCGAGCGTCGGCGGTGGGATGCTGAGGGCCTCGAACCGGGGATGACGGGCGGCGTGGAGGCTCTCCGCGACCGTGAGCAGGTGCTTGGTCGGAACGCAGCCGACGTTGACGCATGTCCCGCCCAACGGAAGACCGTCGTTGACCATGGCCGTCCGCACCCCGAGCTCGTGCGCCACCGTCGCCGCCGCGAACCCGGCCGCCCCGCCCCCGAGGATGACAAGGGCGTAGTCCATCAGAAGTGCCGCAGGTACTTGATGATCTCGAGCATCTCCGCGACCTTCTCCTCGCCTCTCCCCTCATCGATCGCCTCGCGCACGCAGTGCTTCATGTGCGCGTCGGAGATGGCGTAGGCGACCTTGGAGAGCGAGGCCTGTACCGCGGAGAGCTGCTTTAGGATGTCGATGCAGTACCGTTCTTCCTCCACCATCCTCTCCACCGCGGCCAGGTGTCCGATCGCGGTGCGCAGCCGCTGGCGGATCATCTTCTTTACCCCCGGCTCTTTTGCCAGGCTTCCCTTCTCTATCGTCATCTTCTTTCCTCCTTATACCCCACCCGGGGTGGGATAAACTATACACAAAGCGCACACATAAAGCAAGTCATACAGTGTATAAAAGGAAAGGGGCGTGGGTTCTTCGTTCTGATAAGCCCAGGTGGGGTGGGATCAGGCACTACACCATCCGCAGCGCTTCGTTGCGGGCGGCGGGATCGGTGCGGAGGATGCCGCGGATCGCGGTGGTGACGAGCTTGCTTCCCGGCTTCTTGATCCCGCGCAGGGTCATGCACAGATGCTCCGCCTCCAGGCGGACGAGGACCCCGTAGGGCTTGAGCTTGTCCATGAGGACGTCGGCGAGCTGGGAGGTCATCCGCTCCTGCAGCTGCGGACGGCTGGCCGCGATCTCCACCGCCCGCGCGAGCTTGCTCGCTCCGACGACCAGCCCGCCCTTGGGGATGTACACGATCGACGCCGTCCCGATGAACGGAATCAGATGATGTTCGCATATCGAGTGAAACGGGATCCCCTTGAGGGCGACCATCTCGTCGTAGTCGGAGTGGAAGAAGGTCGTGAGGACATCGCCCGGATCCTCGTCGATGTGGGCGAAGAAATCGTCGATGAACATCCCCGCCACCCGTCGCGGGGTGTCGCGCAGCCCCTCGAGCGTCAGGTCGAGGCCGAGGCCCTCCATCATCATCCTGACGCCGCGTTCCACCTGTTCCCGGTCCAAATCACCCTCCTTTACGACAGCCCGACGATCCTCCCGTCCGCGTCGAGGTCGACCCCCATGAACGCCGGGACCGACGGAAGCCCGGGCATCGTCCGCATCTCCCCGCACAACGGATAGATGAACCCCGCCCCCACGCTCGCCCGCACGGCGCGCACCGGGAGGACGAACCCGCGCGGGGCCCCCTTCAGGGCCGGATCGTGGGAGATGGAGAGGTGCGTCTTCGCCATGCAGATCGGAAGGTTTCCGAACCCGGATGCCTCGTAATCGGCGATCTGGCGCTCCGCCTCCGGGGTGTACTCCACTCCGGCCGCCCCGTAGACCTTGGTGGCGATCGTCTCGATCTTCCCCTTGATCGGGAGATCGAGCGGGTAGAGAAATCGAAAATCGGACGGGGCGTCGCACGCCGCGATCACGGCCTCGGCCAGGGCCCGCGCTCCGGCGCCGCCGCGGGCGAAGTGATCCGTCTCCACCGCGGCGAACGCCCCGGCCTGCGTCGCCGCATGCTTGACGATCTCGATCTCGGCCGCGGTATCGGTCGGGAACCGGTTTATCGCGACGACGACCGGGATCCCGAAGGTGCGCGCGATCTCGATGTTCCGGGTCAGGTTGACGCAGCCCCGCTCCACCAGTTCCGGGTTCTCCTCGGTGTACGCCGGGTCGAGCGGCCGGCCGGCGACCACCCGCGGTCCGCCCCCGTGCATCTTGAGGGCGCGGATCGTGGCCACCAGGACGACCGCGTTCGGCACCAGACCGCTCGCGCGGCACTTGATGTCGAAGAACTTCTCCATCCCGATGTCCGCCCCGAACCCGGACTCGGTGACCACGTACTCCCCGAGCTTGAGCGCGATCCGATCGGCGATGATCGACGAGTTCCCGTGGGCGATGTTGGCGAACGGCCCGGCGTGCACGAACGCGGGCTGCCCCTCCAGGGTCTGGAGGAGGTTCGGCTTGATCGTGTCGCGCATCAGCACCGCGGCCGCGCCGGCGACCCCGAGGTCCTCGGTCGTGATCGGCCGCTTATCGCGGCTGTAGGCGACGACGATCCGGCCGATCCGGGCCCGCAGGTCGCGCAGGTCCTGGGCCAGGGCGAGGATCGCCATCAGCTCCGAGGCGACGGTGATGTCGAACCCGGTCTCGCGCGGGATCCCGTCCCATCTCCCTCCAAGGCCGATCACCACGTGGCGCAGCGCGCGGTCGTTCACATCGACGACCCGGTTCCAGGTGATGGTGTAGGGATCGATATCGAGCCGGGGAAGCCCGGTCTCGTCCCAGGCCCGGTTGCGGGCCTCGTGCAGCATGCGCGCGTCGATCGCCGCAGCGATCAGGTTGTGAGCTGCCCCGATCGCGTGGATGTCGCCTGTCAAGTGGAGGTTGAACTCCTCCATCGGGACGACCTGGGAGTAGCCCCCGCCGGCCGCTCCCCCCTTGATTCCGAACGTCGGGCCCTGCGACGGCTGGCGGATGCACGCGATCGCGCGCTTCCCCAACCGGCCGAGCCCCTGCACCAGGCCGATCGTGGTCGTCGTCTTCCCCTCGCCGAGCGGAGTCGGGGTGATCGCGGTGACGTCGATGTACTTCCCGTTCCCTCGGTCGTTCAGCCGCTCCAGGATCGAAAGCCGCACCTTCGCCTTGTGTTCGCCGTAGATCTCGAGCTCGTCGGGGCGGATCCCGATGGAGGCGGCGATCTCGGGGATCGGCTTCAGTTCGGCGGATTGCGCGATCTCAAGGTCTGATTTCATGCCATCTCCTTCGTGAAAAAGGACCGTGACATCGGTCCCGAGCAAGGATAGCGGGGAAATCTCACCGCCGCAACTTACAATATGGCTAAACGAGGAGTTAGAATCGGAATTCCGGGGAGGAGAAATGGCCGTATTGGACGGAAGGAGGCTCGCGGCGGCGCGGCAGGAGGAGCTCAAGGCCCGCGTGGATGGGCTGCGCGCCCGCGGAGTCACACCCACGATCGCTCCGATCCTGATCGATGGGAACCCCGCTGGCGAGGTCTACTTTCGCAATAAGAAGCTCCTGGCCGACCGGCTCGGGCTCGGGTTCCGCGGGGTGATGCTCCCGGCAGGGTCGGATGCTGCGGCACTCATCAAGGAGATCCACCGGCTGAACGACGATCCGGCGGTGCACGGGATATTCGTCGAGCTCCCGCTCCCTCCCGGGATCAGCGTCGACGCGATCGGGCGGGAGATCGCCCCGGAGAAGGACATCGA
>JAJRTG010000026.1 GCA_024278395.1 Fidelibacterota bacterium
TACGAGCTCGGTGTGCTTCGCCTGCCGCTTGCGCTGAGGGCGGATCAACATGAAGTAGAAGACCGCGGCGAACACCCCGAGGATCACAACGAGGGAGATGATCGAGGAACCGGCTGCGGGCTGCGACTCCTGCCCGAACGCCGTGACACTGAACAGGAGGATCACCACTCCCGTCAGAGAAACAAGCCACTTACTCATGCTATCACTCCTTATCGATTGTTCATCCGCAGATGGCGGTAGGCCCCAACCCAAAGAAAGGAAGCGCCTACAACTCCAAATACGGCGGCTACTATCAGCTCCTCTCCCCTGGAAAGTCCTCTCCCCAAGCTGATTGCCCGTTCCAGTATGAAGAAGAGATCGGCCCAAATTATACAGTAAAGGCCCGTCAAAATCGACACCTGCCCCCGGAATCGCTCCGCTCTCCCCGCGACATCGTAGAGCACGCTCGCAGCCGGAATCACCATCCAAAGCGCGAGGAGAGGCACAGGCGGAGGCGATAGAACCCCGACGGCGAAGAGGAGGAGGAGATGCCCGGGGAACAGGGAGAGCACGTTCGCCACTCCACGGCTCCCCCGATCCGTCGTACGGGCGCGCAGGATGAGATAAGCGAAAAACAGGAGGCTCTCCCCCCCGATCGCCACTCTCCAGACGAGGGAAAAGCGCCCGAAAAAGAGGACGAGCCCGAGGAGCCCGAGGAGGAGGGGGTAGGACCAGGGCGGGATCTCTTGTTTCATCGCAATTCCGGGATGAAGATCTGCGCCAAGACGAACAAGAAGGCGAATCCAAGGGTGTCGGTGAACGTGGTGAGGAAGATCGAGGAAGCGAGGGCCGGATCCTGCCGCAGGGCGCGCAGGGTCAGTGGGATCACCGTCCCGACGATGCCGGCGGTGATCATGTTAAACGTCATCGCCAAGAAGACCACAAGACCGAGCGAGATCGTGTGTTTCCATACAAAACCGACCACCCCGACCACCAGTCCCATCGCCAATCCGTTGAGCAGCCCGAGAAGAAATTCCTTCCCCAGGATCCTCCATCCTTCCCCCTTCGGCACCTCTCCCAGGGCGATTCCGCGGGTGACGATGGTGACGGTCTGCATCCCCGCGTTTCCACCCTGCCCGGCGATGATCGGCATGAAGAAGGCGAGCACTGCGAATTTGGCGATCGTTGACTCGAACACCCCCACCACTGAGGCGGCGACGAACGCGGTCAGCAGGTTGAAATACAGCCACGGCATGCGCCGTTTGATCGACTCGTACCAGGGAGTGTCCACCCGTTCCTCCAGCGGGACGCCCTGGGAACGGTAGATGTCCTCAGTCGCCTCCTCCCGGATCACGTCGATGACGTCGTCGATGGTGATCACTCCGAGGAGCCTGCGGTCCGCATCGATCACCGGGAGGGCGTAGTAGTTATACTTGTCGAACAAGCGGGCGACATCCTCGGCGTCGGCGTCCACCGGGACGGAGATCACATCCCGGTTCACGAGGGCGGAGAGGCGCGTCTCCGGCCGGGCGAGGGCGAGGTCGCGCAGCGAGATCACCCCCTCGAGCCTCCCTTCATCGTCAACCGCGTAGGCGTAGTAGATCGTCTCCACTTCCTCGACCTTGCGGCGGAGGACGTCGATCGCCTCCTGGGCGGTGAGATGAAGGGGAAGGGCGACCACCTCCGGGGACATCAATCCACCGGCGGTGTCCGGGGGGTACTCCAGGAGCTTGGTCAGGACCTGCGCGTCCTTGGGGGCGAGGCGGGAGAGGAGCTCGTCCTTCACGTCCTCGGGCAGCTCCTCCAGCAGGTCGACCGCGTCGTCCGGGTCCATCCGGGACAGAATCTTTATCGCCTCGTCCCGATCGAGCTCGGTGAGGAGCTCAGCCGAGTCCTCCGGCTCCATCTCCCCGAGCGGCTCGGCGGCCGCCTTGCGCAGGTAGAGGCGGTGGAGGAGTTCCGCCGCCTGCTCATCGGACAGATGAGAAAGCACCTCAGCTATGTCCGCTGGGTGCTTCAGCAAAAGGTCCCGCAACGCTACCTTCTTTTCCTCCACTCTCACCCCTCCTATCGTCTGCACCAATTATAACCGCATTTCCCTCATACAGCGATGATCGTAGTAAAGCGCGACGAATAGTCCCGATGCTCCGCTCAGTACAGTTTCTAAGAAGTCGAGTGGACGTAAAAAACCATCTTTCCGCCCCTTACCCAAGTCGCCCCGGGCCCTTTCGGGGCACTTCTCATGGTCGCCAGCCAAACAACCACGTTCACAAAGGCTCTGTAAACGCTATCATCGGCTTTGTGGCGGACATAGTCGCGCCGGTTCGGTCATGAGGAACGAGGTAGTCGTAACGTCACCCGTGTCCCTACGTTGAGCCCGCTCTCCACCTCTATCGTGCCGCCGTGCGCCTCCACCACCGCCCGGGCCAATGACAGTCCCAGTCCCGCACCACCCTGGCGGCGGGAGCGCGAGCGATCCCCGCGGTAGAACGGCTCAAACACGTGCGGCAGATCATCCGGAGCGATGCCCGCCCCATCGTCCGCCACCCATATCGCTACTTCGTCCTCCCCCACCTCCCAGCCGATCTCGATCCGGTCATCGGGGGAGGTATGCTTCACCGCGTTATCCACCAAGTTGAACAGCACTTGCTTGAGCGCGTCGGGGTCGGCGGACACGGTGACATCGCCTCCTGGGGTAAGGGTAACGGTACGCTCCCCGGCCAACCGGCGCGCTTGATCGAGGAACCCGGTGAAGAATCGCGCTACATCAACCGGCTGGCGGTGGATGATCACCGGCGAGTCGAGGCGGGTGATATCGAGCAGCTGCTCGGCGAGGCGGACCAACCGCGTCACCTCGCGGTACATCCCCTGCACCAACCGGGCGGCGGCGCTCGGATCGTCCTGGGCCCCGCGCAGCAGCACCTCCAATGAACCCCGCAGAGCGGTGAGCGGGGTGCGCAGCTCGTGGGCAGCGGCGGCCACGAACCGCTTCTGGGCGGCGAACGTCCGTTCGATTTGGGCGACCATGTTGTCAAATGCGCTTGCCAACTGTCCCACCTCATCCCGCCGGGCGGGCAAGTTCACCCGCTGGCTGAGGTCACCAGCGGCGATCCGCCGACAGGTGGAGATCATCCGCTGCAGCGGGGTGAGGGCGGAGCGCGTTATCCACAATCCCCCCAACGTCCCCAGCACGAGGGTAAGGACTATACCCAGTCCGATGAGCAGCCGCTGACGCCACAGGACCGCGTCGATCAGGGCAAGCGGGGTGGTGAGCTCCACCACTCCCACCACCTCCCCTTCGCCCGGTGCGTGGCGCAGGGGGATGAGGAGGACCAGCGAGCGCACTCCGTCCACGTTGGTGGTGTAGGTGACCTCGTTCTCACCGGCAAGAGCACGGGAGACGTACGTCGAGTCAGGAGGGGCGGGGAGGGGTTCCTCGGGAAGCTGGCGCCCGCTGGCGAGAAGCTTGCCATCAGCGTCGAGCACGAGCGCGGTGGTATCGCGGGAGGTGAGGGCACGACTCAGTTGCGCGGCAATCCCATCCAACGATGATGCAATCGCGGCTTTGTCCCCCGGCGGGGCAGGGACCGGCGGTCCTGGAGGACCGGGGGCACCAGCGGGTGGCGTCGGTCCCGGGACGGGCGGACTCGGGCCCTCCTCCCCAGCCGCCCATCCGGGAAGCCAGTGCTCGATCACCGGCTTGGCCTGAGCGCGCAGCCGTACCGCGGTTGTGTGAACGAGGAAATGAGCGGTGTCCAGGTACAGCGCCACCCCGAGAACGCAAAGGAGCACAGCCAGCAGTCCCACATAAAGCAGGGTGAGCTTGTAGCGCAGCGGGAGGTCATTCCACCGTCTGTTCATCCCCGCCCTTCTCTTCCCCCTCCGGCCGGAAGCTGTACCCCAATCCGTAGACGGTGCGGATCAATCGCCGCTCGCGATCGCCGATCTTGCGCCGCAGGTTGCTTACGTGCACGTCCACCACGTTGGCATCGCCCTCGTAATCCAGCCCCCACACACGGTTGAGCAATGTATCGCGGGTATACACGCGGCGGGGATGACGCATGAACAGCTCCAGCAGCGCAAATTCCGTGGGGGTGAGGTCGATCGGTTCGTCACCGCGGCGCACCTCGTGCGTCTCCAGATCGAGGATCAGACCGGCGGCGCGCAGCACGGTCGGCTCGCCGGTGTTCCCCCGCCGACGCAGAACAGCGCGCACCCGCGCCACCAGCTCTTCGAAGCTGAACGGCTTGGTGATGTAGTCATCCGCCCCCATATCCAACCCGGCAACCCGGTCGGCGATCTCCTTGCGGGCGGTGAGCATGATGATCGGGATGTCGTTCCCCCGCATGCGCAGCCGGCGGCATACCTTTAATCCATCGAGATCGGGGAGCATCAGATCGAGTATCAGGAGGTCGAAGTCTCCCTTATCCGCCAGCTCCAGCCCGGTCCGCCCGTCGCGCGCCACCGCCACGTGGTAGCCCTCGTAGGTGAGGCCGATGCGCAGCAGCTCCACGATCGTCTGTTCGTCTTCCACCACCAAAACGTGAACGCGCCCGCGCCGTCCATTCGCCCTCTGGTTCATCTCTCGTCCTTTCTCGACCCTCCATCCACTCCATTCTAGCACGTCCGCAGTACCCAATGACAATCAGGGAGAGGGCAATGATCCCTCTCCCTGAAGCCTGCACCGGCGCTGAACGATGCGGTGTTATTACCGCGAGTAACCGCCGGTGGTCTATTGACTAGCGACGGTCCCGACCGTCTCGCCGGTCTTGACGTTCTGGATGCCTGCAGCGACGAACGTCCTCTCTCCGGCCGGGCCTATGTTCATCCAGCCCGTCACCTTGACCGAGGCCCCCATCACCGCCACGGTGGTGATCCAGGGTGAGATCTCAGGCGATACCTGAACGGTAACGGTGACCCCGTCGTCGGTGAGGAGAAGGAATCCCCCTATCTCCCCGCCCGGGCCGTACATAAAGCCGCGTACCACACCGCTTAATGTGCTCTCCTGGGCGAAGGCAGCGGTCGGAACTCCAACGCCGGGCATCCCCAGAGCCGGAGCGGCTGGAGGGGGCGCGAGGGCAGGAGCAGGTGCCGCAGCGCCAAGAGGGCCGGGAGGCGGTGCCGGCGGTCCGGGCAACGCAGAAGGTGCAGGCGCGTACCCCATCGGCGATCCGGGTTGATAACCGGCGCTCGGGGCGGCGGTGGGGACGGACGCACCGCTGGAAGGAGCGGTGAGAGGCGCGGCGCCCGTCACCGCCGGCTGTTCGACGGCAGGCTGATACGCACTTGGAGGCGGGTATGCCGCCGTTGGCGCCATAGGATAGGGACCAGTAGCGGTACTCGCTGTGGTTGTAGTGATGGTGACCGTGGAACCGCTCGTCGGATTGGTGATCGCGCTGGCGTAGATATGCACATCCCCCACCGGACCGACATACACCCATCCAACCACCTTCACTCGATCCCCCTGTTTAACGAGTCCCGCTATCTTGGAGTACATCTGCGCCGGAAAATGAACCGCGCTGCCGTCATCGAGGAAGAAGGTATTCACCCGGTTTCCCGCAGCCGGTGCGTACTCCGCCAGGGTCCCCTGTACGAACACCCATCCTCCCGCACTTTGGGCATAGCTCATCGTTGCCGTTAACACAACGGCCAAACCGAGCAGGAAGAAAGTGGCTATCCATCTGTTCCTTCTTGTTCTCATTCAACTACCTCCTGTTTGGAATTTTTGCCGATCACCTTTTCAGGTCATCCAACATCTGCAGGTACTCCTCGCGGGTTATCTCACCGCGGGCGTAGCGCTGCCGCACGATATCCCGCGCGTCCGATCCCGAATCCGCATCCCGGTAGAAAGCAGAGCGGTCGGTCGTGCGGGGAGGGAGCAGCGTCTTAACCGCGATCACCACTGCAAGCACCACAGCCGCGATCAGAGCGATGTGGACGAATCCGTTCCAAAACGCGTCCCATCCCGGGCCGCCCCAGGCACCAACAACTGGGCCGAACGCCGGCCCGCGCCCTACAAGCAGCAACAATCCCAATCCGAGCAGGATCGCCACCGTTATCGCATATCCCCATGTTCTGGTCTCACGCATGACTCCTCCTTCATCCGGTTTTCCCGCCATTAGACTAACAAACCAGTATGAACAACCGTTGAAGAAAAGATTAAGACGAGATTAAGCAGACGAGGAATCAGCTTCCCCTCTGAAAACCGACGTAGACCTGCGGCGTCGCAATGTAGTTGAAATCCCTCTCCATGCCCCCTAGAATGAGTGGGCACGGAGGGGTGGGTGAGCGGTCGAAGCCACCTGTCTGGAGAACAGGTGTACCCGTCAGGGTACCGCGGGTTCAAATCCCGCCCCCTCCGCCAGTCCGCCTGTGCTAGGTGGGGGGCTAGCGGTCCCCTGCATCCACAACCCGCTACAGTGGAGCCGAAGGGTCCCCTGAGGGGGAGAGTGGTGAGGTCGAGCAGCGGGCAAGCGGTGTTGAGGGCTGAGCCCTCTGCGGCGCACGCCGGTGAACCCCGTCAGGCCCGGAAGGGAGCAGCGGTAAGCTGGCCTCTGCGGGTGTTAGAGGACCACTTAGCCTGAGCTGGCTACCCGCGTAGCGCTCGTCGCTTTCCTTCGACGGGGCCACGCACAGGCGGCTATTTCTTGGGCCAGCGGAGTATCCGCAATCCCACCTTGGTGATCCCTTTATCGATGATCCCCAGTTTCTCCGCCGCGCCCTTGGACAGATCGATGATCCTCCCCTCGATGAACGGGCCGCGGTCGTTGATCCGCACGATCACGCTCTTGCCCGTCTCCAGGTCGACCACCTGAACGATCGTGCCGAACGGGAGGGTCTTGTGCGCGGCGCTGATCCCGTTCATGTCGTAGATCTCCCCGTTCGCTGTGCGCCGGCCGTCGAAGCCCGGTCCGTACCAGGAGGCGATCCCCACCTCGTAGTAAGGCCCGTAGAATTGATACGCGAGAACCGCACCGAGGAGGGCGACGACGGTGAGGACGTAAATCATTAACTCCTTCATGCCGCCATTATAATCCTATAGTCACCGACGATGCCACCTTTTCCATCTCGACCAGACGCGATCGACCAGGATGTGCACCTGGTTGGGGAGGTAAAGGCCGAGGAGGACCGAACCGATAATCCCCTTCCGCGGCAAGATGAACCCTATTCCCCGTCCGGTGAGAGCGTTCCACCCCCACGCTACCAAGAGGAGGAGCCCCCCGAGGTAGCCGATGCGGGTGAACGGCCCGAAGACAAGGTGGTGAGAGGTGCGCCGGTGCCGGAAGACCTTGGAGTACGGATACCAAAGCACTCTGCCGATCCCCCACCGCCGCACCGCCCGGCTCTCCCACAGGTCGAGGTCTGGGCTGAGGAACAGGCTGGAGAAGATGTAACAGAGAAGGAACACGCCAAGCCCCAGCCCAGGAATTAACCCCATCCGGCACAGGATCTCCCCTCCGATCCCGAGAAGAAACAGCAACCCGATCTCCAGCTTAAGGTGGACCCGTCCGGAAGGCATGAGCAGAATTTAACGTCTCGATCAACCTTCGACAATCATCCTTCCACCCCTTGACCGGGAGGGGACCGCCGAGTAAAATGAGTTAGCAAGCCCGAGGTATGAGTGCTAAAAATTACCTATAGAGGAGGTTCAACGATGAAGATCAAGCCGTTGGGAAACAGAATCCTGGCGAAAAAGATCGAGGAAGAAGAGCGGCGGACCCCCGGAGGGATCGTCCTACCGGAGAGCGCGAAGAGCGACAAGATCGTGCGCGCCAAGGTCATCGCCGTCGGCTCGAATGAGAAGATCGAAGTGAAGGAAGGGGACGAGATCATCGTCTCCAGCTTCGCCGGGACGGAGGTGGAGATGGGTGAAGACAAGCTCCTCCTGGTGAAGGCGACCGACGTACTCGCAGTGATCGAAGAATAAAGGGGGTAGGAGAATGGCGAAAGAGGTCATATTCGGAGAGGAAGCCCGCCGCAAGATGAAGGCGGGGATCGACAAACTGGCGGACGCGGTGCGGATCACCCTCGGTCCGCGCGGTCGTAACGTGATCATCGACAAGAAGTTCGGCAGCCCCGACATCACCAACGACGGGGTGACGATCGCCCAGGAGCAGGAGTACAAGGACGAATTCGAGAACATGGGCGCCCAACTCGTGAAGGAGGTCGCGTCCAAGACGAACGATATCGCCGGTGACGGGACGACCACGGCGACGATCCTCGCCCACGCGATGATCGAGGAGGGGTTCAAGAACGTCGCCGCCGGGGCGAACCCGATGGAGCTGAAGCGCGGGTTGGAGAAGGGAGCGGCGAAGATCGTCGAGGAGCTCGGCAAGCAGAGCCGCGCCCTGAAGACGAAGGAAGAGACCGCGCAGGTGGCGACGATCTCCGCCAACGACGAGGCGATCGGGAAGATCATCGCCGACGCGATGGAGGCGGTCGGCGAGGACGGCGTGATCACCGTCGAGGACTCGGACACGATCGAGACCTACTATGAGGTCGTGGAGGGGATGCAGTTCGACCGCGAGTACATCTCCCCCTACTTCGTCACCGATCCGAAGAAGATGGAGGTCGTGCTCGAGGATCCGTACATCCTGATCACCGACCGCGAGCTGAAGAACGCGATCGACCTCGTTCCGCTCCTGGAGAAGGTGGCCCAGACCGGCAAGCCCCTCCTGGTGATCGCCAAGGACGTGACCGGTGAGGCGCTAACCACCCTTGTGCTGAACAAGCTGAAGGGGACCCTCACCAGCTGCGCGGTGAAGGCGCCCGGATTCGGCGACCGGCGCAAGGCGATGCTCGAGGACATCGCGATCCTCACCGGCGGTACCGTGGTCGCGGAGGACGCCGGGATGCAGATCAAGGACACCACCCTGGACATGCTCGGCCGCGCCGAGAGGGTGAAGGTCGACCACGACAACACCACGATCATCGGCGGGAAGGGTAAGCCGGAGGCGATCAGGGGCCGCATCGAGCAGATCGAGGCCCAGATCGAGACGACCGACTCCGACTACGACCGCGAGAAGCTGGAGGAGCGGAAGGCGAAGCTCGCCGGCGGAGTTGCGGTGATCAAGGTCGGAGCGGCGACCGAGACCGAGCTCTCCGAGAAGAAGCATCGGATGGAGGACGCGCTCGAGGCGACCAAGGCCGCCGTCGACGAGGGGATCCTCCCCGGTGGTGGGACGGCCCTGATCAACGCGGCCAAGGCGCTCGATGGGCTCAAGCTAGAGGGCGACGAGCAGATCGGGGTGAACATCCTGCGCAAGGCGATCGAGGCCCCGCTGCGCCAGTTGGCGGACAACGCCGGCTACGAGGGCGCGATCATCGTGGAGAAGGTGAAGGAGCAGA
>JAJRTG010000027.1 GCA_024278395.1 Fidelibacterota bacterium
CCTTGTCCTCGCGGCCCTCGCCGCCCGCGGGGAGAGCCGGATCGACGGGCTCGGGCAGCTCGACCGGGGATACGCGGCCCTCGAAGGAAAACTTAAGGGATTAGGAGCGGAGATTGAGAGAAGAGAAGACACCTAGACTTGTAGAGGATTACACCGGAGCCCGCGCCCGGGTCTACGGGGAGGAACGCGCAATCATCGTCGCCGTCGCTCCACGTGAGGAGGCCTGTGAGCGGTCGCTGCACGAGCTCGAGTCGCTCGCCGCGACCGCTGGGATCGCGACCCTCGCCACCGTGATCCAGACCCGGTCCCGGCCCGACCCGGCGACCGTGATCGGTAAGGGGAAGGTGGAGGAGGTGGCACAAGCGGCGGAGGCCCTGGAGGCCGACGTCATCCTGTTCGACCGCGAGCTCACCCCGGGACAGGCGCGCAACCTGGAGGAGCGGACGAACCGAAAGATAATCGACCGCACCCAACTCATCATGGACATATTCGCCCAGCACGCCGCGACCAAGGAGGCCCGCCTGCAGGTCGAGCTGGCGCAGCTGCGCTACCTCCTCCCCCGCCTGCGCGGCTGGGGGGACGCCCTCACCCGGCTCGGGGGAGGGATCGGTACACGCGGGCCGGGGGAGACGAAGCTCGAGCTCGATCGAAACAAGATCACCCGGCGCATCCACGCGCTCGAGCGCCGCCTGGAGAAGGCGCGGGCTGAGCGGAGCACCCAGCGCAAGCAGCGGACGCGCAGCGAGCTTCCGGTGATCGCCATCGTCGGCTACACCAACTCCGGCAAGTCCACCCTCATGAACCGCCTGTGCTCGGCCGAGCTTCTGGTGGAGGACAAGCTCTTCGCGACGCTCTCCACCTCGGTGCGGCGGGGGGAGATCTCCCCGGGGAGGATCGCCCTGTTCATCGACACGGTCGGGTTCATCAGGGATCTGCCCCATCACCTGGTGCCGGCCTTCTCCTCCACCCTGGAGGCGGCCAAGGAGGCCGATCTCATCCTGCACGTCACCGATGCGGCGAGCCCGAACCGGGAGGAGGAGCACCGCTCGGTCCGGGAGACCCTCACCGCCCAGGTCTTCGCGGAAGACTCTCCCCATCCGCCGATCATCGACGTCCTGAACAAGATCGATCTCCTCGGGGAGGAGAGCGGGACGGCGTTTGTGGATGGGGTATGGATTTCGGCTAAGGAGGGGATAAATCTCGATCTCCTGCGAGCGGGGATCTGCGAGGTCCTCGACCGGGGGAGGGAGGAGGTGCGCCTGTTCGTCCCCTATTCCGCTTTCGATCTCTTCCACCGTCTGGTGGGAAGAGGTGAATCGGTGAGCTACCTTCCCGCGGGGATCGAGACGAGCGTTACGGTCTCTTCAGTGGTGCTATCCCGGCTGCGCGCCGCCGGGGTGAAGGTTATTTCTTCTGCTTCCGCTCGGAAGGGATGACCTGCACCTTCTCAGCGTCCGCTTCGATCCGCTCGTTGTCGTCGGTGAGGACGGTGACGGTGCGGCGGAAGATGTTGTGGGAGATCACCTTTCCCTTCTTCTTTCCGTAGCTCACCCGCGTCCCGAGCTTCGGCATCTTCGCGAGCTCTTGCTTGTACGTGTCGTGCTCGTAGGCGAGGCAGCACATCAACCGCCCGCAGATCCCGGTGATCCGCTCCGGGGAGACGAAGAGCTCCTGGTCGTAGGCGATCTCCATCGGGATCGAGCGCGGCTCGCGCAGGAACGAATGGCAGCAGACGATCCTCCCGCAGCGCCCGATCCCGCCCTTGATCTTCGCTTCGTCCCGCGCCCCCATCTGGCGCAGCTCGATCCGCACCCCGAACAGCCCGGCGAGCTCGCGCAGGAGCGCGCGGAAGTCGACGCGGTGCGGTGCGGTGAAGTAGATACGAAGATGCGACCGGTCAAGGGTGTACTCAGCGGCGACGAGATGCATCGGAAGCCCGTGACGGGAGACGACCTCCCGGGCGGAGGAGAGGACCTGCTCCGAATCGACGAGGTTGCGGGAGTAGGATTCGAGGTCGTGCTGACTCGCCACCCGCACGACCCGCTCGAGCTGCTCCCCGAGGCCGCTTCCCGCGTCGAGAACGTTTAGAACCTCCCCGAGCCGCAACCCGTTGTGTTCCACCACGCACTTATCCCCGGGGGAGAGGGTGATCCCGGCGGCGTGGAAGTACTCGCTGTCCCGTGTGAGGTCGAAGACCCGCACGAGGACGACCTTATTCTCACTCGTCATCTCGCACCCCCGAACCCGAGGAAGAACGACAGCAACACCCCTTCCATCGGTCCATACCCCTCGACCGTCCGCCGCGCCTCCTCCGCCCGTTGGGAGAGCCCGATCAAGGAGCCCTCCCCGAGGGTGCGCAGGAGCCCGTCGATCCCGGGATGGGGGGGGAAGAGCGAGTTCCCGCGCCGCACCGCTGCGAAGATGATCCGCTCGGCCCGTTCCAGGAACCGGAGGACCCCGGACCTCCCCGCTGCGGCTATCCCGCGCGCCGCACGGACCGCCTCCACCGGGCCGCGGCGGACGATCGTCCCGAGGATGGCGATCACGGCCTCATAGGCCTCCAACGGATCGTCCGAGAGGGCAAGGGTGTAGAGCGCGTTGATTTCCGACTTTTTAAGTTCACCCTGCACCCGCGCGCGCGCCTCTTCCACGGCCACCCGCTCGTTCAAAAACGGTGCGATCTCCTCCCCGGAGAGGAGCCCGAGGAGGAAGTGCGCGACTTCCCCGGGGTAGCCGAGCTCCAGGAGCCGCGAGATGGTCTCGCTGCTCTGGGGGGAGGGGAGGCGTACGATCCGGCTGCGGGAGCGGATCGTGGGCAGGAGGTCCTGCGCTTCACCGACGAGGATGACGAACGACAGCTCCCGGCTCGGCTCCTCAAGCACCTTGAGCAGGGAGTTCTCCGCCTCGGGGGTGAGGGCCTCCCCCTGGGGGATCAGGCATACCTTCCTCAGGCCCTCCACCGGGGCGAACTGCCCGCTTCGGATCACCTCGCGCACCTGTTCGATCCCGATCCGTTCCTTCCCCTTCCTGGGCGCGAGCTCGATCAGATCGGGATGGAC
>JAJRTG010000028.1 GCA_024278395.1 Fidelibacterota bacterium
ATCAAATACGAGAACAGAAGAGCGAGGGTCTCCACGTCCTGGCGGTTGTGGTTCAGGATCGGGACGAGCGGCCGCGGATCCCCGGTCCCCAGGTATTCGGTGTAGTGGCGGGGGACCTCCTCGCTCGGCAGATCGTCCGCCCGGGTTACTCCGAAGACCTCGCGCTCGACCGTCCCCAGTCGTAGATCGGGGAAGCGTCCCCTGAACCGCCGGCGGGCGTGGTGCAGGAGGTCGAGGTGGAGCGGTTCGGGCGGCCCGGGAAGGGAGTAATAAGCGAAGCGCCCCTTCACGGTCGTCCAATCGAACGCCTTCCCGTTGTAGGTAACGATGAAGGAACATCCGGTGAGCTCCTCTCCCACCGCATCGAGCAGGCCGATCTCCTCGTCCAGGCTCCGTGCGAAGTACTGGGTGATCGAGATTCCCCCTTCCGGAAGCGGCCGCCCGATCCCGGCGAGGAAGATCGGGGCCCCGAACAGGCCCAGGGTCTCAAGGTCGAAGAAGCAGATCCTCTCCGGAGCGGAGAGAGCAGGGAGGGAGAGGAACAAAGGATGAGACGCGGAGAGCCAATAGACCATCGTCTCGTAGACACGGCGAGGATCGATCGGATCGCCCCAGTGCTCGAGGAGCGCCTGCGCCGCCGTGCCCCAGCGGGGATGGGAGAGAAGGGCTCCTATGGAACCGTATCCCTCTCCGACGAGCCTCTCCGCGTTCGCCCGGCCGATCCCGAAGATCAACCGCAGCTCGGAGGATATCGCCGCCAGCGCCTCACTCCTGTCCGGAAGGTTGATCCGCGCCGGGGATCGGGAATCGAGCATAAAGCACGTCCCGTCCCGCCCGTATCTCACCCTCCCCGGGACATACTCATCAAGGTCCGCGCTCTGAACCGGACGGGCGGAACGCTGTGCGCGATCGACCAACCACCCCACAACCCGATCGATATCCGCCATCTCTTCGCGCGCGGGATCGGACAAGGAGGGTATTTCTCGGCGGTGTACGGGAGAAGGGCGAGTTTACGCGCCCGGTTGATCTCACGCGCCAACCGGCGCTGATGCTTGGCGCAGAGGCGGGTCGCCCGCTTGGGGAGGATCTTCCCCACGCGGTTCATGTACTGCTTCAATTCCTCGGGATGCTTGTAATCGAGCTCTATCTTGCGCTCACACACTCGACATACACGTCTTCTCTTGTAAAACATGCCTAGAACGGAACCTCCTCATCTGTTCCCTTGATCTCATCTTCGGTTGCACCCGGGGCCGCGGGACTCGCTCCTTCAGATACGGTCCCCGGCTCGGCGCTGCGTGTCGGACCGCCGAGGAACTGGACATTCTGCGCTACGACTTCAACGACCTTCTTCCGTTCGCCGTCGGCGTTCTCGAAGCTGTCGATCCGCAACCGTCCCTCGACAGCCACCGACCTGCCCTTGGAGAGGTAGTTGGCGCAGTTCTCCGCCTGCGTTCCCCATGCTACGATCGGGACAAACGTCGTCTCCTCCTGAAGCTACCCGGAGGCGTCCTTGTACTGGCGGTTGATCGCGATCGAAAAGCGGACCCGAGCCGTCCCGCTCGGGGTATAGCGCAGCTCCGGATCTGCCGTCAAGTTGCCGATAAGGATCACCTTGTTCAGGCTGGCGCTCATCCCTACCTCTTCGTCCGAGCGACGATCTGGTAGCGGAGGAGATCCTCGTCGATGTTCAGGCGCTCCTCCACCGCGGCCACCGATTCCGGGGGCAGACGGAACGTAGTCAGCCCGTAATACCCCTCGGAATAGTGCTTGATCTCATACGCCAACACCCTTTTTCCCCAGTCGTCCGTATCCTCAATCTCACCGTTGTGGTCGGTGATCAGACTGTGGATACGCGCAATCTTCTCCGCCCTCTCTTCATCAGAGAGATCCGGCTTGATAACGTAAACAATCTCGTATTCTCTCACACTCGCACCTCACTATCGATATCCAGAAGCTAACTTTACTCGGGAAGCCGTGGGAAGTCAAATCGAAGAAAACACTGATCGGATGGGGATAATCTCGCTTAACAGACAAATCCCACCATGCCCGGTCGCGCTGGAATGCCCTTCTCCTCTTGACAGAAGGGGCATCGATAACTATAATGGAGGAAATCTTCTAGAAGAAAGGGGGTGACAGGGTGAACAAAGGAGAGTTCGTAGACAAGCTGGCGGCCAAGACCGGTTTCACTAAGAAGGACGCTCGCAAGGCGTTGGATACGATGATTGAGCTGATTACCGACGCGCTGGCATCTAACGAGGAGGTCCTTCTGACCGGTTTCGGAAAGTTTGAAGCCAGGGCTCGGAAAGAATCCAAGCGGATCAACCCTCAGACCCAGAAGCGAATTACTGTCCCGAAGAAAGTTGTGCCGGCCTTTAAGCCAGGGAAGAACCTGAAGGATATTGTCGCCAAGAAGCTGAAGGCCGTCAAGGTCGGGTCTGAGCTTAAAGTGAAGAAAGCGTAGGGCGGCTCAGGTCTATATGCCTGCTTGCCGTTTTTAAAAGCGGGCATTAGGCTAAGGAAGGTATTTAACCTTCTAAAAACGGCAGTTCACAACGCGTAAGCAAGGGTGGTGTACTTGCTTTCCATTGTGGCTGTCGTTTTGTTTTGCGCCTCCCCTCGCGAACCGTTCGCCGGCGCTGTAACATCTCACTCGGAAATTCTTCGCAAGGAAGGAAAGGGAAAATGCCGCGACACCTTTCGTCTCTTCTCTCCCCGCACGCCGTGGCCGTGATCGGGGCAAGTCCCCGGCCAGGGTCGGTCGGCGGGGAGATCCTCCGCAACATATTGCGCTTCGGCTATCGGGGTGCGGTCTATCCGGTAAACCCCAACCACCATGAAATAGACGGAATTCACTGCTACGCCTCGGTGCAGGACATCCCCGACCCGATCGATCTTGCGATTGTGGCGGTAAAGCGGGAACAGGCGATCGAAGTCGTCCGAGACTGCGGCGAGGTTGGAATCGCCAACATCGTCCTCATAACCGCTGGATTCAAGGAGAGCGGCCCGGAGGGAGCGCGCCTCGAAACCGAACTGCGCGATACCGTGGCGCGCTACGGGATCAACCTAATCGGTCCCAATTGCATGGGGATCATCAACAGCTCCCCGAGCGTATCGCTTAACGCTTCGTTCTCCCGCTTCTTCCCGAAACCCGGCGACATCGCGTTCATCTCCCAGAGCGGATCCCTCGGGGAGACCTTTCTGGAATTCTTCGAACGTATGGGGTTGGGGGTGTCATTGTTCGTCAACCTGGGAAACCGTGCCGGGTTGACCGAGAACGACCTCCTCGACGGGTTGGACGACGATCCGAATATCCGTACGCTATTCCTCTATCTGGAGAGCTTCGCCGATCCCCATACCCTGCGGAGCCTGGCGGAACGCATCGGACAAGGCAAACGGATCCTGGTCCTTAAAGCAGGTCGCACCCGGGCGGGAGCGGCGGCGGCGGCCTCCCATACCGGCGCCCTCGCCACCCCGGACGCGGTTGTCGATGCGTTTCTGAAACAGAGCGGGATCATCCGCGTCCTTTCAATCGAGGAGGCGTTCGTCGCACTGCGGGCGTTGGAGCACCCGACCATCCCGAAGGGGAACAAGATCGCGATCCTCACCAACGCCGGCGGAGCGGGGATCTTAGCCGCCGATGCGTGCGAGCGATGGGGACTGAAGGTGCCGCGCTTCTCCGCCGAGACGCGCGAGACCCTCTCCTCGTTCCTCCCGGAGGAAGCGAGCACGGGAAACCCGGTCGACATGATCGCCACCGCCGGGGCAAGGGACTACGAGCGGGCGTTGCGTGTCTCCATGGGGGAAGCCGATGCAGCGCTCGTCATCTTCCGTCCCCCGGTCGTGCTCGCTGAGCCTGCCGAAGCTGTGGCCGAACACATCCTAAAGGCGGCCTCGTCAAAAGAGAAAAAGCCGATCGTTGCATGCACCCTGAGCGAGACCGACATCGTACAACCATTCCAGGAGCGTCTCACACAGGCCGGGATCCCTGTCTACACCATGCCCGAGGCGGCGGTGAGGGCTCTGTACTTCCTCTATCGGGTCGGGAAGGGGCAGGCTGTTTCCGAACCGGAGGCTGATTCCTTCCAGCCGGACCGGGGGCGGGCGCTCCACGCGGTTGAAGAGGCGAAGGCCGCGGGAAGTCCCAGCCTCTCTTTCTCCCAAGGGGCTGAAGTCCTCTCCGGATACGGAATACCGGTTTCTCCGTACACCTATGTGGATGAAGGAAAAATCGATGAATTCATCCAAAAGTTCGGGTTCCCCCTGGCAGCGAAGATCGACTCACCCGGCCTCTTCCACCGGTTCGAACGGGGCGCCGTGATCACCGATATTCCTGATCGATCCTCCCTGGAGAACGCGATCGGGGCCCTCGAAGGGATCATGGAAGAGGAAGGGCTAAAGGGGAGGATACTCCTCCAGCCGATGCTATCCGGCAGGGAGCTTATC
Organism: Fidelibacterota bacterium; assembly: GCA_024278395.1. Classification (GTDB taxonomy): domain Bacteria; phylum Bipolaricaulota; class Bipolaricaulia; order UBA7950; family UBA9294; genus S016-54. The sequence goes on from JAJRTG010000028.1 coordinate 4,444, forward strand.
TTCGGGATGGAGCGCGATTCGTTGTTCGGGCCGGTTCTCATGTTCGGGATCGGGGGGACGCTCGTCGAGGCCTTGCAGGATGTGGCATTCGGAGTCGCACCGGTTCACCTGGACCAGGCGGAAGAGATGATCCGTTCGATCCGGGCGTTCCCCCTCCTCGAGTCGTTCCGCGGTCAGCCGGCGGTGGACATCCGACCGCTCTCCCTGTTCATCCACCGATTGGGAAGGCTCTCCCTCGAGATCCCCGAGATCAAAGAGATCGATCTGAACCCGTTCATCGTCGGTGAGACCGCCGCAGCGGTGGACATCCTCATAAGGATCGAGTGACGAAAAGGAGGGAAGAGGGGAGCCCGGTTTCCCTCGCCCATACCGAATCGAACGGCAGCCCATCGAGTGGGAAAGCTGCACTGCCAAGGAGGTCAAACAGTGCGCCTGAACCACACCCGCTTGGGTTGTAAGCCCAAGTTAGGCCGACACCTCGTCGCGGACTCGCCGGATTTTACACATCTCGCGGCGTAAGCTCCCCTTGTTGTTTGGTGGTGACTGGCTTAGCCCCGGTTGAAGGGCCGGAAAATCTTATAAAACGGGCGCTTACAGCGCCCATCATCACCCCAACTAACCGATGCGCATTATAACACCCTGCAGACGTTTGTCAAGTCAGCGGAAATAAACCGAGAAAGCTGGTTTAGAACAGGATTTTATTCATGCAGATCAAAGCTCACCGAAAAGACCGGGAGGGAATATTGATTACTCAGGGCCGCTCCACTAAAATCATTCGGAAAGCCAGAGTGGCGGAATTGGCAGACGCGCGGGACTCAAAATCCCGTGGCCTTCGGGTCGTGTGGGTTCGACTCCCACCTCTGGCATATGGATGGAGTCCAAGCTCGCTGCGCCGAGTGCACCCGATGGTCTAACACTCATCCACCTGACACACCGGCAGCCCGCAAAACCGCCCTGATCCGGAACGACGAACATTAACGCC